>JALYNA010000563.1 GCA_030773455.1 Actinomycetota bacterium | reverse complement strand
CCGGCGGCTGACGGGCGCCGCGGAGCGCTGCGAGGCCGTGCTGTCCGCCGAGGGCGAGGAGCTGCGCGCCCGGGCCGCCGCCGACACCGCACGCGAGCACGCTGCCGAGCGCGCCTCCGCCGCCGGGTTCGCCGACCTGCTCGACGCCGCCGACGCCCTGCTCGACAGAGGGGAGCTGGCGAGCCTGGAGCGGCGCCTGCGGCAGCACGACGAGGCCCGGTCGATCGCCGTCGCCGCCCTCGCCGACCCGGAGCTCACCGACCTGCCCGCCCGGCCGGACGTCCCTGCCCTGCAGCAGCGCTGCGCGGAGCTGACCGCGCGCCGGGAGGAGGCGGTCGCCGCGCTCCAGCAGGCCCGGCGCTGCGCAGGAGCCCTGAACGCGCTGGTCGGCGAGGTGGTGTCCGCCGAGGTGGAGCTCGGCGAGCGTCGGGCGTGGGCGGGGCGGGTCGCCGGCATGGCCGACCTGGTCAACGGCCGCGGCGCCAACACGCTCCGGATGCGGCTGCAGTCCTTCGTGCTGGCCGCCCGGCTGGAGCAGGTCGCCGAGGTCGCCAGCCGACGGCTGCAGGAGATGTCCGGTGGTCGCTACACGTTCCTGCACAGCGACGCGCAGGCCCGCAACGGCGCCCGCGGCGGCCTGGGTCTGGACGTCTTCGACGAGTACACCGGCACCCGGCGTCCCACCAAGACGCTCTCCGGCGGGGAGAGCTTCATGGCGTCACTGGCGCTGGCCCTCGGGCTCGCCGACGTGGTCACCGCCGAGGCCGGTGGCATCCAGATGGACACGCTCTTCGTCGACGAGGGGTTCGGCACCCTCGACGCGCTGGCCCTCGACGCGGTGATGAACGTGCTCGACGAGCTGCGCCGCGGCGGCCGGACGGTCGGCGTCATCAGCCACCTGGAGGAGCTGCGCACCCGCATCCCCACCCGGCTGGAGGTCCTCGCCGGGCGGCACGGGTCCCGCCTGGCCGGCTGAACCCCCGGGAGCGCGGCACCGGCCGGTGCTCTCCCGGAGGCGCGGGTCAGCGGGCGGCGTCGACGGCGGGGAACACCCAGCGCCGGTACATCAGGTAGCGCAGGACGGTGCCCACGGCGATGGACACCAGGTTGGCGCCCTGCAGGGCCCAGGGGCTGGTCAGGTCCAGGCCGTACCGGGCGAACCCGACGATCCCCAGGCCGACCAGCAGCGTGAAGCCGTTGATGCCCAGGAACAGCGGGTACTCGCGCCGGAACCCGGTGCGGGCCCGGTGGGCGAACGACCAGTGCCGGTGGCCGAAGAAGGCCACGGTCATCGCCACCACCGTCGCCAGGCCCTTGGCGGCCACCGCGCCCATGCCCACGTGGCCGTAGAACAGCTGGAAGAGCACGACCTCGATGACGAAGGCGATCCCGCCGACGACACCGAACGCCCCGAGGTGACGGACGGAGGACCACAGGGAGCGGCTGCGGCGCTGCGCAGGGGCGGAGACGACAGTCACGAGGAACCAGGGTACCCCGTCCGGCCGCACGGCAACCTGCCGAGAGCGGCATCGGCTGCAGATGCCACCGCGGCGACCGGCTGGTTCGTGCCCGTTGTCCAGGAGGCGCGCCGCGGAGCACGAGTTCGTCAGGTGTTGCCGGGCCGGCCGGGCGACTCTGTCGGATCGTCGACTCAACGCATCCGGCACGGGAGGTTACCTTCCTGTCACGGGTCGTGAGCGCTCCGCGATCGACGACGGCGCAGCGAGGAGAACCGCGTGTCCACACCAGCCCAGGCGATCCGGACAGGCGACGAGCGGTCGATCGGGACGGGGGAGATCCGGTCGCTGACCGGGCTGCGGGCGATCGCCGCCACCTGGGTGGTCGTCTACCACTTCAGCTTCACGCCCGGGGTCGGCTACGACGGCTACTGGGAGCCGCTGCGACCGGTCATCCGGGCCGGCGCCACCGGCGTGGACCTGTTCTTCGTGCTCAGCGGCTTCGTCATCACGCTCACCTACCTCGAGCGCGTCGGCCGCACGCCCTCCGTCCGCCAGGCGGGAACCTTCCTGTGGGCCCGGGTGTGCCGGATCTGGCCGGTGTACGCGCTGGTCACCGTCGTCTACGGCGCCTGGCTCCTCTTCAAGGCCACGCAGGTCACCGACGGCAACGTCGCCTACCAGACCGTGCAGCCGGTGCTCGACGTCTGGAACTTCCTCCTCCAGCTGACGATGGTCCAGCTGTGGTGGCACCCCGCCTCCGGCGGAGAGTCCTGGATGGGCTCGGCCTGGTCGATCAGCGCCGAGTGGCTGGCCTACGTCGCTTTCCCGCTGGTCGCGCTGCTGCTCTGGCGCGTCCGCAACGCGCCCGTCGCGCTGCTCGGCGCCACGGCGGTGCTGGTCATGGTGCCGCTCAGCTACACGACCTACGTGCACGGCGGGCCGGTTCTCGCGTGGTCCTGGCTGCTGCGCATCGGGGCAGCCTTCCTGGCCGGCGCGCTGACCTGCCT
>JALYNA010000562.1 GCA_030773455.1 Actinomycetota bacterium | reverse complement strand
CCGGGCTGGCCGAGGACGCGCACGTCGACGAGCAGCGGGAGCGCTACCGCGCCCGCCGCGACCGGCTGGCCGCCGCGGTCCGGGCCGCCGGCGCCCGCATCGACCACTCCGAGGCCGGGCTGTATCTATGGGTCACCCGCGACGAGGACTGCTGGACGACGATCGACTGGCTGGCTGGTCTGGGCATCGTCGCCGCACCGGGCTCCTTCTACGGCCCGGCCGGGGGGCGGCACGTGCGCCTGGCGCTCACCGCCACCGACGAGCGGATCGCCGCCGCGGTCGACCGCCTGGCGGGCTGACCGCGGGATGACGCCGACAGTCGCCGTCCCGGATGTCCTGCGGGCGGCGATGACGGCCGCGCACGGCCGGGCGGGGGCGGCCTGGTGCGACCGGCTGCCCGAGCTCGTCGGCGGCTACGCGTCCCGCTGGGGCGTGGTGCCGGGTGGATCCCTTCCCGGCACGGAACCACTGGGTGGCGCCGGCTGGGGAAACCGTGCTGAAGGTCGGGTTCCCCTCCGCCGAGCAGGACGTGGCGCGGGAGGCCGCCGTCCTGCGCGTGTGGGACGGCCGGGGTGCGGTGCGGCTGCTGGCCGCCGACGTCGGGGGTGACGACGCCGAGGCGGTGCTGCTCGAGCGCGCCACCCCGGCACGGACCTGCTGGCCGCGCCCGACGAGGAGGCGTTCCCGCTGATGGGCGCCGCGGCCGGGCGCTGCACACCGCCGGGCACGCCCGGCCGGAGCCGGCCGTGGACGCCGGTGCCCTGGTGGACCTGCACACCGGCCACCCCGAGTCGCCGTCGCGGGTCACCGGTGGAGCCGCCGACCTGCTCGACGGGTTGCTGACGACCACACGGACGCGGGTCCTCTGCCACGGCGACCTGCACCACGCCAACGTGCTGGAGGGGGCGTCCGGGCCCGTGGTCATCGACCCCCGCGGTGTGTGGGGCGACCCGGCTCTCGATGTGGGGGTGGCCCTGCTCAACCCGCTGGGGACGCTCTCCCCTTGGACCGTGCCGCACTGCGTTCCCGCCTCGAGCGCCGGCTGGAGCTGATCTGCCCGGCGATGGGCGTGGACACCGACCCAGGCTGGGCCTGGACCGTCGTCTGCGCGGTGGTCTCGGCGCTCTGGACGGCGCAGGAAGGCGGGGTCGACGGCGAGTCGCTCGCCGTGGCCGAGGTCCTCTCCGACTGAGCCGAGCCGGCTGGCCCCGGAGTGCTTCAGCTCTGCTTCAACCACGGCCCGCACACTGACGGAGTGGCACGGACAGATGGTCGTCCCAGCGGGGTGGTCTGTGACGACCGCGTCGGCATGCGCACCGCGGTCACCGCGCTGCTCGAGGGGTGCGGCTTCGATCTCGTAGGTGTCCCTGAGCACTTCGTGCAGCTGGTGGAGGTCGTCGAGCGCACGACGCCGAACGTCGCGGTGGTGGCGCTGCCCGTCCCCGGCGCGAACGGCCTCGCGGCGGTGCGCGAGCTGAGCGGGGCGGCGCCGGACTGCTCCGTGGTGGTGCTGTCCTCGTTCCCCGGGCTCCGTGGAGCGGCCCTGGAGGCCGGCGCCCGAGCGCTCGTGGGGGAGGACGACCTGCGCGCGCTCCAGACGGTCCTGCTGGACGTCGCCTGCTCCGCTGCCCAGCGCACGGGTGTGGTGATGCCCGATCAGCGCACGCGTGTCCGCTCGCCGGTGCCCGTCTCGCTGCCGGCGGTCGACGGCGACACCGCCGGCAGGGTGACCTGGAAGCCGTCGTCGTAACGCAGGTCGCCATCCATAGCGCGGGCCAACCCGCGAGCGACCGACAGGCCGAGCCCGGATCCTCCCTTCCCGTCCGCGCTGACGAACCGCTCGAAGATGCGCTCCCGGTCATCCTCCGGCACACCCTGGCCGTCGTCGGTCACCTGGATGACCAGCTGCCCGTCCCGACGGTCCAGCACGACGCGCACGCTCGTGAACGCGTGCCGGCGGGCGTTGTCGAGCAGGTTGCTGAGGACCTCGCGGAGGGCGGCACCGTCCAGCAGCCACTGCCCCCCGGCCTCCCCGACAGCTCCAGACCCACGTCGAGATGGGGGGACAGCAGGTCGATGCGGTCGACCTCGTCGGCGCACACGGCGACCACGTCCACCGGGGCCGGGACCAACGGCTGCCCCTGGTCGAGCCGGGCCATCTGCAGCAGTGAGCTCACGAGCCGGCCGGCGCGGGAGGTCTCCCGGACCATCGTGGCCAGCAGCCGGTCCCGGTCCTCCGGTGCCGCGCCGCGCAGCAGCGTCTCCGCGCACGCCCGGATGCCTGTGACCGGGGTGCGGAGCTGGTGGGCGGCGTCGGCGAGGAAGCGCCGGGTCGACTCCTCGGACGCCCGGGCCTCCTCCAGTGCGGTCTGCAGCGCGGCAAGGGTGCGGTCCAGGGCGGTGGTGAGGGTTCGTTGCACCGTCAGGTCGCGCGCGATGCTGGAGAAGGCGATCACCTGCCCGTCGGGGTCGTGCACCGGGGAGACCACCAGTGACACCTCGACCGTGCTGCCGCCCCGGGTCAACCGCTCGGTCTCATGGCCGCTGATCCGATGCCCGGCGGCCACCCGGCGCCGCAGCTCCGCGGCCTCGGGGAGCCGGTCGGCCGGCACGATCAGCGAACTGTCCTGGCCGATCGCCTCGTCGGCGCGGTGGCCGTACATGCGCTCGGCTCCCCGGTTCCAGGCCACGATGGTGCCGTGCGGGTCCTCCGTGACGATGGCGTCCGTTGACCCCTCCACGACGGCAGCGAGCAACGCGGAGTTGCGCCGCGCCTTCCTCGCCTCGTCGAGTGCAGCCTCCAACGCGTCCAGCATGCCGTCGTACGCCGCCGCCATCCGTCCCAGTTCGGTGGACGGGCGGTCCGGCCGCAGACGTTCGCCGAGCCGGCCCTGCCGGGTCCGGGTGGCTGCGGCGGTGATCTGCCCGACGGGCCGCAGGGCGATCCGGGCCACCTGGGCCAGCAGCAGTCCGGCGAGCGCCACCGCCACGAGCGAGCCGGCCAGCTCCAGGGCGACCAGACGCCGGAGTGCGGCATCGACCCCTGAGGTGCGAGCGAAGACTTCCACCTGCCCGCCGTCCGGCAGCGGTACGACTCGGGAGATCGCCGTGGGGTCGTTCGAGGGGACCGGCAGGTTGCTGCCCAGCTGTGGGGACGGGGGCTCGGCGCGCGAGAGCCGTCCATCGGACGAGCGGACCTGGGCACGCAGGCCCAGTTCCTGCAGCCGCGCGGCCAGGTCGTCGGTGCGCACCTCCTCGGCCTGGGCGCGGACCAGCGCAGCTCTCTCGGCGAGGAGGTCGTCCAGGGACTGCTCCAGGCCCGACCGGAGCGCGAGGTAGAGGAAGACGTCGACGAGCAGGAGGACCACCACGACCACCGCGGTCCCCCAGACGACGATGCGGCGCCCCAGTGTCGGGGTCGGGGTCATGCGCGCAGCACGTATCCGGCGCCCCGGACGGTGTGCACCAGCCGCGGACCGGCGGCTTCCAGTTTGCGGCGCAGCGCGCTCATGTGGACCTCGACCAGGTTGGTGTCGTAGGCGTCGAACCCCCAGACCTGGGTGAGCAGCTGGGTCTTGGACAGCACCTTGCCGACCTGCTGGACCAGGACCGCCAGCAGGTCGTACTCGGTGCGGGTCAGTTCGAGGGGCACCCCGGCCCGGACCACCATGCGGGCGGCATCGTCGACGACGAGGTCGCCGACGTGCCACGACGCCGAGGCGAGGCGACCGGAGCGGCGCAGTAGCGCCTGGACCCGGGCCAGCAGCTCGGCCATCGAGAACGGTTTCACCAGGTAGTCGTCCGCGCCGGCCTGGAACCCGGCCAGCCGGTCGTCGACCGAGTCGGCAGCTGTGAGGAACAGGATGGGCAGGCCGCTGGTCCGCCGCAGCAGACGGGCCATGGTGTACCCGTCGGGGCCCACCGGGAGGCGCACGTCCAGGACGGCGAGATCGGGACGGAACTCGCGCGCCGCCCGCTCCAGCCCCGCTCCGTCCGGCTCGGCCCGCAGCTCGTAGCCCGCTCCGCGGAGCGCCACCTCCAGGGCCGACCGGATCACGGCGTCGTCCTCGACGACGAGCAGCCGGGGCCTGTTCCCTGCCACGACGTCCCCCGTTCCCGCCCCCGACAGCTTCGACCAGGGACGTTAGCTGGCGTGGCGTTTCTTCAGCACTACTTCAGAACGGCTTCAACCGATCTCCAGGCTCGGGGACGAGCGTTCACCCCGACGAAGCAGGACAGCGGAGGTCATCCGCGTCCGCCCGACCGGTACCACGACTCCACGAGGAGAAGCACGTGATCGCACCGAGTTCCATGAAGCGCAGCGCCGCAGGGGCCGTGGTGATCCCTGCGGTCTTCGCGGGCATGCTCGCCTTCAGTGGCCCCGCGTCCGCTGAGTCGGCACCGCCCGGCGGGATCTGTAACGGCGTGACGAACCAGCTCGCCCACCGGGGCTCGGTGCAGGAGAACCTGCTGCGGGCCGCCGCCCGGAAGAACGCCGAGCTGATCACCAAGCTGCAGGCCGAGCGCGCGACGCTGCAGACGAGCGCGGACACGCTCAAGGCCCAGATCGCTACGGCCAACCAGGACATCGCCCGGCTGGATGCGGAGAACGCGAAGCTGGACGCCGACATCGCGGTCGCCACCACCGAGCTCGGCGGCCTCACCGCCAAGCAAGCCGAGACCACGGCGGCCATCACCGACGCCGAGAAGGCCCTGGCCGGCCTCGACGCAGCGGGACGCGGTCGTGGGCGAGCTGACCCCCCTCCAGGAGCAGCTGGCGGTAGCGCAGGCCGCGTCCGCCTCGCTGACCGCGCAGGCCAAGGCCGTAGAGGCCGATCGCGCCGCCAAGCAGCGTGAGATCGACGCCGCGAACGCAGAGCTGGCCGACCTCCGGATCGCCGCGACCAAGGCCGCCGGCGACCTGGCTTCGACGAAGGAGCTGATCGCCGCCGGCGAGGAGCAGCTGGCGACGCTGACCTCAGCCGCGCAGCAGGCCGTCGCCGCGGAGGCGGCGGCGGCCAAGGCGGTCACCGACGCCGAGGCCGAACTGCAGCGGCTGGAGGCCAGCGGTACCGCCGCGCAGGCCGACCTGGACGCCCAGCAGGTGAAGGTCACCGCCGCGAAGGCGACGCTGACCCAGCTGCAGGAGGACGCTGCGAAGGCCGCCGCTGCCGTCACCGCCAAGCAGGCAGAGATCACCAAGGCGCAGGGCGAGCTGACCACGCTGGAGGCGAACGCCAAGACCGCCGCAGACGCACTCGCCGCGAAGAACAACGAACTCAGCGTGGCGCAGGGCGAGCTGGCTGTGCTGGAGGCCGACGCGAAGAAGGCCGCGGACGCGCTCGCCGCCAAGAACGCCGAGATCGCCGCCAAGAATGCGGAGATCGCCGCCATCGAGAAGCAGCTCACTGACGCGAACACGGCAATCACCGCCAAGCAGGCCGAGCTGAAGAAGGCCCAGGACGAGCTGGCCGCGCTGCAGGCGCGCAAGACCTTCCTCGAGGCCGAGATCACCCGGCTGGAGAAGGAGAAGGGCGGCAGCAAGGAGGAGAAGGCGGCTCGCGACAAGCTGATCGCCGAGTACAGGGCCGAGCTGAAGACGCTGGACACCAAGATCGTCGACAAGAACACGCAGATCTCCGGCCTGTCGGGCGACCTCAAGACGCTCCAGGCGCAGGTGGACTCCCTCAACTCCCAGCTCGCCGCGAAGAAGGCGGAGAGCGCCGCGCTCCAGCAGCAGGCCGCTCCGCTGCAGGCGGCGCTGACCGCCGCCAACGACGCGGTGGCCGCCAAGCAGGGGCAGGTCACCACGCTGCAGGGGCAGCTCCCCGCGCTGCAGGCCGCGGTCAGCGAGGCGAACGCCGCCGTGACGGCCAAGCAGAACGAGCTGACCGCCCTCCAGGGTCAGCTCCCGGCCCTCCAGGACGCGGTGGTCAAGGCCGACGACGCAGTGACCGCCCAGCAGCAGGTCATCAAGGACCTCGAGGCGGCGCTGCCCGGGCTGACCGAGGGCGTCGCTGAGGCCCAGCAGGCGATCGCCGACCAGAAGGCCGTGCTCGAGGGCCTGCGCGGCACGCTGGCGGAGGCCACCAAGACCCTCGCCGTCGCTGACGCCGCCGTCATGGACAAGTCGTCCGAGCTCGCCACGCTGCGGAGCCAGCTGCCGGCGCTGGAGAAGGCTCCCGCCGACGCGAACGCCGCGGTGGCCACCCAGCAGAGCGAGATCACCACGCTCACCGGCGACCTCGACGCGCTGGTCACCAAGCTGGCCGGCCTCAACAGCCAGATCACCGCCAAGGAGGCCGAGGTGCTGGTGCTGCAGGGCCGGGTGGCTCCGCTGCTGACCCAGCTGGACAAGCTCAGCGGCGAGATCAGCGCCACGGAGGCTCAGCTCGAGACCCTGCAGGGGCAGGTGACCACGCTCGACGGGCAGGTCACCGCCGCGCAGAAGGTGCTCCGCGACCTGCAGGCGCAGAAGAAGCAGAATAAGGAGGCCATCGCCGCGCAGGCTGCCACCGTCAACGCGCTGCAAGACAAGCTCGGCGCCGTCCAGAACCAGATCAAGGCCATCGACGGCACGATCGCCCTGGGCGGTTGCGCCGTCTGATCGGGCCGGACGAGAGAGGGCAGGGCCGGTGTCGGCCCTGTCCCTCTCTCGTGGTCGTCGCCGAGCGGGATCCGTGGACGGGTGCCGGTCGGCCTCGCGGCGGGGGCTGAGTGTCAGCGGGCCAGTTCCAGGCGCACCACGTCGGTCGCGGCGTCCGAGGGCGCCCACCCGCCGCCGGGGGTCCACTGCGACCCGGCGTGGGACATCGACCGCAGTCCCAGCCGCTCGGCGTGCGCGACCGCCCAGGTCGCCTCCGGCCAGCCCGTTCCCGAGGCGAGCTCCACCGCGCCGAAGCGCTCGGTGGTGACCACGCCGAGCTCGGCCTCCACCACCGCGGCCGCTGCGGTGGTCCGCGCGCTGAGCCGCCCGCCCGGGGCCGGGGTCTCGTAGCGGCAGGTCAGCCGGCCCGGCTCGGCGGCGCCGAACGCCGCGGTGAGTTGCTGAGCCAGCGGCTCGTGCTTCTGGTAGGCCTCCGGGAAGCCGCTGCGCTGCACGCGCTGCGCGGCGTCGGTCAGCCTCAGCGTCTCCCAGCCCCGCACCCGGACCAGGCCGTCGTAGAACCTGCCGGCCGAGTAGACCGGGTCGCGCATCTGCTCGGGGCTGCCCCAGCCCTGCGACGGCCGCTGCTGGAACAGGCCGAGGGAGTCACGGTCGCCGTGGTCGAGGTTGCGCATCCCCGACTCCTGCTGCGCGGTCGCCAGGGCGATGACGACCGCCCGCTCCGGCAGGCCCCGGGCGCGGCCGACCGCGGCGATCGTCGCGGCGGAGGCGGCCTGCTCGGCGGTCAGCGTGAGGCCGGTACCGGCCACCGTGCAGGAGCCGGTGAGCCGGACGGGCTCCGGTCCCGCGGTATTCCTGACCAGCGCCACCACCCCCAGGATCACGAGCCCGACCAGCGCGAGCGGCAGCCAGGCTCGCCACGACCGCGCCGGCGCCTGCCGGCCCCCGCGCTTGGCGGGTGGCCGCCGCTTGGC
>JALYNA010000561.1 GCA_030773455.1 Actinomycetota bacterium | reverse complement strand
CCGCACCCCCCTGCGCGACGGCGCGGGCGGCGCGTTCGCCTCCCGCCGGCCTCCCGGCAGTCGCCGGCTGCCCGGCGCGCTGCAGGTCGGCAGCCGCCGGTACAGCGTCGGCCTGGTGCTCGTCGTCGTCCCGCTGCTCGTCATCACGGGCAAACTGTGGCTGTTGCAGGGCGTCGACAGCGGGGAGTACGCCGTCGCCGCCACGCAGGACCGCATCCGCGTCCAGGACGTCGCCCCGCTGCGCGGCTCGGTGGTCGACCGCGACGGCAACCCGCTGGCCTACACCGTGCAGGCCTCGCGGATCACCGCCGACCCGACGCTGGTCGACGACCCTGCCCGCACGGCCCTGGCGCTGACCACGCTGCTCGACGTCCCCACCTCCGAGCTCACCGACCTGCTCTCCGAGGACGGCCGCTACGTCGTGCTGGCCTCCCAAGTGCCGCCGGAGACGGTCGACGAGGTCGAGGAGCTGGGGCTGGCCGGCGTCTTCTCCGAGGACGACTCGGTGCGGCTCTACCCCGCCGGCTCCGTCGCCGGGCAGGTTGTCGGCTTCCTCGGCCGGGACGGCCAGGGGCTGGCCGGCATCGAGCAGACCTTCGACGAGGAGCTGGCCGGCACACCGGGGGAGCGGCGGGTCGAGGTCGGCAGCGGCGGGCACCCGATCCCCTCGGGCATCGACGAGTCCACTCCGGCCGTCGACGGCCGGACCGTCGAGCTGACCCTCGACTCCGACCTGCAGTTCGTGACCGAGCAGCGGCTGGCCGAGGCCTGCCAGGACGGGGCCACCACCCGCGCGTCCGCGGTCGTCCTGGACGTGCACACCGGTGAGGTCGCGGCCATGGGGTCCTGCCCGGGCTACGACCCCGGCAACTACTCGAAGACCGACCCGGACCTGCTCGGCAACCCGATCGTCTCCAGCGTCTTCGAGCCCGGCTCGGTGCTCAAGGCGGTCACGCTCGCCGCGGCCGTCGAGGAGGGCAGGGCCAGGCCGGACCGGGTGCTCAGCGTGAACGGCAACATCCGGGCCGGGGACGCCGTCGTGCGCGACGCCCACAACCACGCGCCGGTCGACTGGACGGTCACCGGCATCCTCGCCAAGTCCAGCAACGTCGGCACCATCATGCTGGCCCGCGAGGTCGGGAACGCGACGCTGGAGGAGTACCTGCGCGCCTTCGGCCTGGGCCGCACCACCGGCATCGAGCTGCCCGGCGAGAGCGCCGGCATCCTTGAGGAGTCGCAGGAGTGGACCGAGAGCCGGGCGGCCAACGTGCCGATCGGGCAGGGCGTCTCGGTGACCACCCTGCAGATGGCCTCGGTCTACCAGGCGATCGCCAACGGCGGGCTGCGCGTCGAGCCGCGCATCGTCTCGTCGGTCGGCGGCGAGGCGACCCCGGAGCCGGAGAGCACCCGCGTGCTCAGCGAGTCCACCGCCCACGACGTCGCCTACATGCTCGAGGCCGTCGTCGGGCCGGGCGGCACCGCCCCGCTGGCCCAGGTCGACGGGTTCCGGGTGGCCGGCAAGACCGGCACCGCCCAGCGGGCCAACCCGGAGTGCGGCTGCTATGCCGGCGGCGGCTACGTGACCACGTTCGTCGGCTTCGCCCCGGCCGACGACCCCCAGTACGTCGTCGCCGTCGACCTGGAGCGGCCGACCAGCGCCGCCGAGGGCGGGCAGGTCGCCGCCCCGGTGTTCGCCGACATCCTTCGCCAGGCGCTGACCGCCGACGGCATCGTGCCGTCGGGCACGCCGCGGCCCGACTTCGTGCTGACCGGCCTGAAGGACTGAAGAGGACCCCTGCCTGAGTCCTCTCGCACGCTCGGGGACGCCCTGGCAGGGGCCGTGTGCGCGCCGCTCCGCGCGGGGCGGGCGGTGTCGGCCGGGCCCGCCGGTAGATTGGAGCCCCGTGAGCGAGAGCGGGAGGGGGACGGCGTCCCGGTCGACGGGCACGTCGCCGGTGACCCTCGCCGGCCTCGCCGACCTGCTGGGCGCTCCCGTCCAGGGCGACGCCGGCACCGCGGTCACCGGCGTGACGCTGGCCTCCGGGGAGGTCGGCCCCGGCGACCTCTACGCCGCTCTCCCGGGCGCCCGCACGCACGGCGCCCGGTACGCCGCGGACGCCGTGGTACGCGGTGCGGCCGCCGTCCTCACCGATCCCTCCGGCCGCGCGGAGGCGGCTGCCACCGGCCTGCCGGTGTGCGTGGTCGACGACCCCCGCGCGCTGCTCGGCGCGGTCGCCGCGCGCGTCTACGGGGAGCCGGCCCGGCGGCTGCAGGTCATCGGCATCACCGGCACCAACGGCAAGACGACGACCAGCCACCTGGTCGAGGCCGGGCTGGCCGCCGCCGGCCGGGCCACCGGCCTGGTCGGCACCGTCGAGACCCGCACCCGCGGCCGCGCCGCCGACGGGACCCCGACCGTCACCACCCTGCCCAGCGTCCGGACCACGCCGGAGGCGCCGGCCCTGCACGCACTGCTGGCCCGGATGGCCGACTCCGGCGTGCAGACGGTGGTCATGGAGGTCTCCAGCCACGCGCTGGTCCTCGGCCGGGTCGGAGGCATCCCGTTCGCCGCGGCCGGTTTTACCAACCTGGGTCGCGACCACCTGGACTTCCACACCGACCTGGAGGACTACTTCCTCGCCAAGGCCCGGCTGTTCGACGGCCGCGCCGCTGTCGAGGTGGTCGACGTGGACGATCCGCACGGCCGGCGGCTGACCGGCATGCTCGGCGGCCGCCGCGCGGTCACCGTCTCCACCCAGGGCGCCGAGGCCGACTGGACGGCGACGGATCTGACACCGGCCCCCGACGGCGGGACGGCGTTCACCCTGTCCGGCCCCGGCGGGCGCCGCTGGCCGGCGCGGGTGCGGCTGCCGGGGCGGTTCAACGTCGCCAACGCCGTCCTGGCCGTGGCGCTGCTCGACGCGGTCGGGGTGCCGGTGCAGACGGCGCTGACCGGGCTGGCCGAGACGGTGGTGCCCGGCCGGATGGAGCCGGTGGACGCCGGCCAGCCGTTCGTCGCCGTCGTCGACTACGCACACACCCCCGACGCGGTCGCCACCGCCCTCGGCGCGCTGCGCGCCGCCACCCCGGGCCGGGTGATCACCGTGCTCGGCTGCGGCGGCGACCGCGACCCCGGCAAGCGGGCCGCGATGGGGGAGGCCGCAGCACGCGGCAGCGACCTGCTCGTCGTCACCGACGACAACCCGCGCTCGGAGGACCCGGCCGCCATCCGCGCCGCGATGCTCGCCGGCGTCCCCGCCGACCGGCGCGGCGACGTGTTGGAG
>JALYNA010000560.1 GCA_030773455.1 Actinomycetota bacterium | reverse complement strand
CGGTCGATGCGCCCGGCCAGGCCTGCGTCGACGCCGTCCGCCCCCGCCCAGTCCTCCGACGCAGCGAAGACCCCGGTCGGCGCCGGAATGGTCCGCAGGTAGGCGAACAGCGGCCGCATGGCGTGCTCGATCACCAGCGAGGGCCGGGCGGTCCCGGCGGTGGCGCCGAGCAGCACCGGCGTCCCGGTGAGGGACTCCTTGTCCAGGACGTCGAAGAACGTCTTGAACAGCCCGCTGTAGGACGCCAAGAACACCGGCGTCACCGCGATCAGCCCGTCGGCGCCGACCACGGTGTCGATCGCCGCCCGCAGCGACCCGCCCGCGAACCCGGTGACCAGGTTGTCGGCCAGGTCGCGGGCGTGCGTGCGCAGCTCGACGACGTCCACCGTGGCGTCCTCGCCCCGCCCGCGCAGGGCGGCGCGACGGTCGCGGCGGTGAGCCGGTCGCCCAGCAGCCGGGTGGACGACGGCGTGGCCAGCCCGGCGCTGACGACGGCGAGGGCGCGGGTCATGCGGAGACCTCCTGCGGGGTCCTCTGCCGCGCCGCGACGCGCGCGGCGTGGGTCGGGGCGTCGGGCACGTGCGCCGGCTTGAGGGCGGCGAACTCCCGCCGCAGCACCGGCACGACCTCCTCGCCGAGGATGTCCAGCTGCTCGAGCACCGTCTTCAGCGGCAGCCCGGCGTGGTCGATGAGGAAGAGCTGGCGCTGGTAGTCCCCGACGTACTGGCGGAACCCCAGCGTCCGCTCGATGACTTGCTGCGGGGAGCCGACGGTCAGCGGCGTCTCCCGGGAGAAGTCCGCCAGCGAGGGGCCGTGGCCGTAGACCGGCGCGTTGTCGAAGTACGGGCGGAACTCCCGGACGGCGTCCTGGCTGTTCTTGCGCATGAAGACCTGCCCGCCCAGGCCCACGATCGCCTGGTCGGCGGCGCCGTGGCCGTGGTGCTCGAAGCGGCGGCGGTAGAACTCGACCATCCGCTGGGTGTGCTCCTTGGGCCAGAAGATGTGGTTGGAGAAGAAGCCGTCGCCGTAGTACGCGGCCTGCTCGGCGATCTGCGGGGATCGGATCGAGCCGTGCCACACGAACGGCGCGACGCCGTCCAGCGGCCGGGGGGTGGAGGTGAAGCCCTGCAGCGGCGTGCGGAACCGCCCCTGCCAGTCGACGACGTCCTCATCTCACAGCCGGCGCAGCAGCGCGTAGCTCTCCACGGCCAGGGGGAGGCCGTTGCGGATGTCCTGGCCGAACCACGGGTAGACCGGGCCGGTGTTGCCGCGGCCCATCATCAGGTCGACCCGGCCGCCGGCCAGGTGCTGCAGCATTGCGTAGTCCTCGGCGATCTTCACCGGGTCGTTGGTGGTGATCAGCGTGGTCCCGGTCGACAGCTGCAGCGCCGTGGTCTGCGCGGCGATGTAGGACAGCGTGGTCGTCGGCGAGGAGGAGAAGAACGGCGGGTTGTGGTGCTCGCCGAGGGCGAAGACGTCGAGCCCGACCTCCTCGGCCTTCTTCGCGATCGTGACGACCGCCTGCAGCCGCTCGGCCTCGCTGGGCGTGCGACCGATCGTGGGGTCGGTCGTGATGTCGCTGACCGAGAAGACGCCGAACTGCATCGGTCCCATCCTTCCGTTGAATGCTCAACTATGGGCGCCGTCAACGCCCGGTCGAGCGGGACTGTTCCCGGGGGTCCAGTGCGGCCGTTGCCCGGCCGTCATCTTCCACGGCGAGGTGTCACCATCCGGCCACACACCGTGCGAGACGCTGATGTGACCGATTCGTGACTCAGCGGAGCGATCTTCCTTCCGCCATGGTGGGGGCGGGTGCGGGAGCCGCACCCGGTCAGGGAGAGGGGCCGGCGCGATGGCGGAGCGGGTGGCGGAGGACGGCACGGCGGACGACGGGGGCCTGACGGGGTTGTTCGAGCCGCGTCCGCGGTTCCATCGGCGGGCCTTCGGCTACGACCGTGCCGAGGTCGACGACTACGTCGCCTGGGTGTCGGCCCAGCCGGAGACCGAGCCGGACGTGGCCGGGACGTGCCAGTGCGGCGGCTCCCCAGCTGCACCGGCGGCCACCGACGGGCGGGACGCCGTCCTGCTGGTCGCCGCGATGCGCGAGCTGCTCGACCTGGCCAAGCAGCGCGCCGACCAGGTGGTCGACGCCGCGCTCGCCGAGGCCGAGCAGATCCGCGCCGAGGCCCGGCTGGAGGCAGACGCCCAGGTCCTCGCCGTGGGGGAACTCCACGCGGCGACCCGCGAACGGGCCCGCCGCGACGCCGGCGCCCTGCTCCACGAGGCCGCGGCGGAGCGGGCCCGGCTCGCCGACGAGGTGGCGGCGCTGCGCTGCGAGGTCGCGGAGCTGCTCCGGCAGCGCGACGAGCTCGGCGACCTGCTCGCCCGGCTGACCGGCGCGCTGAACTCGGCGGTCGAGGCGGTCAGCGGATCGGTGCCCGAACTGCTGGGGCCCCAGCGGCGGGACCGGGTCGTGCTCACCGGCAACGTGGTCCGCGACGAGTCGCCGGCTCCGATCGCCGGCTGAGGGCACGTCCCGGCAGGGCCGGGCGCTGGGCTGGTGCACGTGCCTCACGGGACGGATGTGGCGGCCGGGATTGTCACGGGACGGTAACGCCGCTTACGGTGGCTGCGTCCGGTCGGTCGTCTCGTCCCCGCTCGGGGAGCCTGACCGGACGCCGCCGAGTCGTGTCCGCCGCCAGCGGCGCGAGCCGGGGACCCACCGCAGTACTGGGGTGAATCTGCGCCCGCGAGTCCGACTCGTGGGCCGGTAGGGCTGCCTCCCGCCCGAACCCGTCAGCTAACTCGGTAGGCGGCTCACGGAAGGAACGGAGCACTCGCATGCCCCGCCCACGGGCCCTCGCGGCTCGCCGGCTCACCCGGCCGCGCGCACCCCGCGCCCTCTCCCCGGCCCGCTGACCGGCGCCCCACCGCGCCCGCCGGCACGGCCCGCAGCCGCCGGCGATCCCCGTAGACCGCCGCATCCGGGCTGCCCTCCACCAGGAGGCACGCCCACGCGCCCTCTCGCCCCGGAGTACCCCCGCCTGATGGACACCAAGCAGTTCCCGGCCGTCCCGGCCACCGATCCCGCCGCCCCCCGGGCCGCCCGCCGCCGCCTGCGGCTGCCCGCCCGGGGCCGGCGCCCCGCGATCCTCCCCGCCACCGCCACCGCCGCCGCCGGCGCGGTCGTCGTCAGCACCGTCGTCGGCGGGCAGCCCGCCGCCGACGCCGAGACCGAGACGGTGACGGCGTCCGTGAGCGTCGCCGAGCAGCTGGGCATCACCGCCGAGGCTGCCCAGCAGCCGCTCACCGCCCCGGCCGCCCCCGAGCTGGCCCCGCTGGAGGACCTCGCCGCCTCCCGCAGCGAGCGCCAGGCCGCCGAGGCGCAGGCCGCGCAGGTCCAGGCCGCCGCCGAGCAGGCCGAGCTGGACCGCCAGGC
>JALYNA010000559.1 GCA_030773455.1 Actinomycetota bacterium | reverse complement strand
CGCCGCGGTCGTAGGGCACCAGCACGTCCACCTCGACGTCGGGGTGCGGCAGCCGGGCGGCGACGACCTCGCGGAGCTGGTCGATCCCGGCCCCCGTGCGGGCCGACACCCAGATCGCGCCCGGCAGAGCCCGGCGCAGGGTGAGGATGTCCTCCTCGCTCATGGCGTCGACCTTGTTGACGAGGATGAGCTCCGGCACCGCAGCCGCGTCGATGTCCCGGAGGACGACGTGCACGGCGTCGATCTGGCCCAGCGGGTCGGGGTCGGAGCCGTCGACGACGTGCAGCAGCAGGTCGGCGGCGGCCACCTCCTCCAGCGTGGAGCGGAAGGCGTCGACCAGCTGGTGCGGCAGGTGCCGCACGAAGCCGACCGTGTCCGTGAGCGTGTACTCGCGGCCGTCCGGGGACTGCGCCCGACGCACCGTCGGGTCCAGCGTCGCGAACAGCGCGTTCTCGACCAGCACGCCGGCACCGGTGAGCCGGTTGAGCAGGCTGGACTTACCGGCGTTGGTGTACCCCGCGATCGCCACGCTGGGGACGGCGTTGCGCCCGCGCGCCGAGCGCTGGGTGGCCCGGGCGGTGGCCATGCCGGCGATCTCCCGGCGCAGCCTGCTCACCCGCGCGCGGATCCGCCGCCGGTCGGTCTCGATCTTGGTCTCACCGGGGCCGCGGGTACCGATGCCGCCACCGCCGGCGACGCGGCCACCGGCCTGCCGGGACAGCGACTCACCCCAGCCGCGCAGCCGCGGCAGCATGTACTGCATCTGCGCCAGCTCGACCTGCGCCTTGCCCTCACGGCTCGACGCGTGCTGGGCGAAGATGTCGAGGATCAGCGCGGTCCGGTCGACCACCTTGACCTTGAGGATCTTCTCCAGTGCGTTGAGCTGGCCGGGGGTGAGCTCGCCGTCGCAGATCACGGTGTCGGCGCCGGCGGCCGCGACGATGTCGCGGATCTCGGCGGCCTTGCCGGACCCGACATAGGTGCCGGCATCGGGCTTGTCCCGCCGCTGGCTCACCGCCTCCAGGACCTCCGAGCCGGCGGTCTCGGCCAGCGCGGCCAGCTCGGCGAGCGAGCGGTCGGCGTCGGCCTGCGTCCCCTCGGCCCAGACCCCGACCAGCACAACACGCTCCAGGCGCAGCTGGCGGTACTCGACCTCGGTGATGTCGGCGAGCTCGGTGGACAGGCCGGCGACGCGGCGCAGCCCGCCGCGGGCCTCGAGCGCGTAGGAACCGGTGGTGTCGTCCGGCTCGTCCCAGCCCTCCTCGGGGCCGGGCGCCTGCTCGGCGGGCTCGGGGGCGGCCCGGAGGGCGCGCTCCTCGGCGTCGGCGAACACGGCGCGGTCCTGTGCTGTCGTCATCGTCTCCAGCGTCGCAGACCCCAGCTCCTGGGGCATCTGAGTTGTCATCGCCCTGTGCAACACCGCGCACCGGGCAGACCATCCCGGCACGCGTGGCCGGGTCGGGACCGGGTACGAGCGCAGACGACGACCGACCACACGAGGAGGCTCCAGATGAGCGAGACGGGCAGCAGCGCGACGGGTGGGAGCGGGGAGCTCGACGACCCGGGCCGGGATCCCGCGGGCCTCGACCCGCCGCGCAACCCGCTGGGCGGCGGACCGGACCAGGACAGCGGCCGCGGCCGGCCCTCGGGCAGCCCGGGGACGGCCGGCGAGTCGATGATGCCCGACGCCCCCGAGGGCACGGAGACGCCGAAGAGCTGAAGAAGGACCCCGTCCTCCAACCCCGTCCTCCCCACCCTTCGCGAGCTCAAGGCGGGACTCGGGACCGGGCCGGGCCGGTGGGCTCGCGGAGGTCAGCTCCCGAGCCACTCGGGGGTCAGCTCGCCGGCCGCCACCACCACCGCGGGGCCGGACAGCACTGTCGTCCGCTCGTCGACGGTGACCCGCAGCCGGCCGCCGGGGACGTCGACGGTCACCGTGCCGGTGGCCGCGCCCGCGGCCTCGAGCGCCGTCCAGGCCGCGGCGCAGGCGCCGGTCCCGCACGAGCGGGTCTCCCCCACCCCGCGCTCGGACACCCGCAGCCGCACGTGTGCACCCGGCTCGACGACGTTGACCAACTCCACGTTCACGCCGTCCGGGAACAGCCCGGTGTCGGCCACCGGCGCGGTGGTGAGGTCGAGGGCGTCGACGTCGACGTCGGTGAGGCAGGCCAGGTGCGGGTTGCCCATCGAGACCGCGCGGCCGGGGAACGAGGCGCCGCCGAGCTCGGCCGTCCCGGCGCCGAAGGGCCGGGCCGGGCCCATGTCCACCCAGTAGCCGCCGTCGGCCGCCGCCCCCACCCGCCGGGGTCCGCCGCGGGTGCCGATCCAGATGCCGTCGGCGCAGGCGGCCCGCTCCACCATGCCCTCGGTGACCAGCACGTGCAGGAACAGCCGGATGCCGTTGCCGCACATCTCGGCGGTGGAGCCGTCGGCGTTGCGGTGGTCCATGAACCACTCGCACTGCCTCAGCGCCTCGCCGAGCACGGCCGGTGCGTCGGGCACGTGTACCGAGTGGACGACGCGCAGCACGCCGTCCCCACCGAGGCCGGCCCGCCGCTCGCACAGCCGCCGGACCATGGCCGCGTCCAGCCGACCCTCGGGCCAGCCGGTGCCGTGGGGATCGGGCAGAACGACGAAGTCGTTCTCCGTGCCGTGGCCGATCAGCACCCGGTGCGCACTCACCGCTCCAGGGTACGGGCGGTGATCACGGCGAGAGCCGCGTCGACCAGGTCGGGCCGGGCGGCGTCGAGCCAGATGGTGGCCGGGTCGCGGCGGAACCAGGAGCGCTGCCGGCGGACAAACCGGCGGGTGGTGCTCACCGTCCGCTCCCGGGCCTCGGACGGCGTCAGCGTGCCGTCGAGCTGCGCCAGCACCTGCGCGTAGCCCAGCGCCCGCGAGGCCGTGGGCCCCTCGCGCAGGCCGTCGGCGGCCAGCGCCGCCACCTCCGCGACGAAGCCCGCGGCCCACATCCGGTCGACCCGCGCGGCGACCCGCTGGTCGAGCTCGGCCGGCTCGCGGTCCAGGCCGACGACCACCGCCGGGTAGTGCGGCCGCGGCTCGGGCAGCGTCGCCCGGAACGGGCCGCCGGTGATCTCGACGACCTCGAGCGCCCGCACGATCCGCCGTCCGTTCGACGGGAGGACGGCGGCCGCGGCGGCGGGGTCGAGCGCGGCCAGCCGGGCGTGCAGATCGGCCGGGCCGGCGTCGGCGAGCTCGGCCTCCAGCCGGGCCCGCACCGCGGGGTCGGTGCCGGGGAAGTCCAGCTCGTCGAGGACGGCGCGCACGTAGAGCCCGGAGCCACCGACCAACAGCGGCACCACCCCGGCCGCCCGCAGCCGGTCGACCTCGGCGCGGGCCAGCCGCCGGTACTCCGCCACCGACGCCGCCTGGCGCACGTGCCAGAGGTCGAGCAGGTAGTGCGGCACGCCGTCCCGCTCGGTGGCGTCGGGCTTGGCGGTGCCGATGTCCATGCCCCGGTAGAGCTGCATCGAGTCGGCGTTGACTACCTCGCCGCCCAGCCGGTGCGCCAGGGCGACCCCGAGGGCGGTCTTGCCGGTGGCCGTCGGGCCCACCAGCGCGACCACCGGCGGGGCACCGCTCACCGCACGCTCCAGTCGGCCACCAGGTAGCCGACGCCGAAGGGCGCCTCGTGCGCGTGCAGCCGACCGGTGACCTCCCGGCCGGTCAGCGCGGCGCCGACCGCCCGCCAGGTGGGCACGCCGGCGGCGAGCAGCCGGGCACCCTCCGCGGGGTCGAGCGCGGCCAGTGCGCCCGGATCACCGGCGGCGAGCGCGGCGGCGACGGCGTCGTCGAAGGGCCCGGCGGCCTTGTCGAGGTGGCCGGGTGCCTTGACCGAGCGCCGCGCCGAGCCGTCGCCCATGGCCAGGACGGCGATCCGCCCGGGCAGGCCGCCCAGGGCGTCGGCGAGCTCCTCTGGACCCACCCCGAGGCGGACGCCGTCGTACGCCGCCTCGTCCAGCAGCCAGGCGCCGAGCGTGTGCGCCAGCGGCGTCCGGCGCCCGCCCGACCGGACCCGTCCGGCGAAGGGCACGGTCAGATCCACGCCGAAGCCGCGCAGGTCCCCGCCGTCGCCGTCCCCGAACCGCCCGCAGCCGGCGTCGCCGCCGGCGACCACCACGACCTCGGGCCCGGTGGACAGCACCGCGTCGACCGCGGTCGCGCAGGCCGCCCGCACTGCCGCCGTGTCCGCCGCCGCCCGCCCGGCCACGGCCGGCACCAGCAGCGGCGGGCAGGGGCAGAAGGCGACGGCCGCCGGGACCGGGCGGAACGGTGCGGCCGGGACTGAGCTCACCGCAGCAGTGTCCCGGATGCGCCGTGGGACACTCCGACACGTGTCGAGCACGGAGAACGCCGGAGACCCCTTCCAGCAGCTGCCCCGGCCCGAGACGGCCGGATCCGAGGCGGTGACCTCCCAGGCGGTCACCTACGAGGTGGGGACGGCGGCGGCCCCCACGCCTGGTGACGCCGCTCTCGCCGCCCCGGCCGCGGGGGACACCGCCGAGACGCCCGCACCCGAGGCGCCCGCATCCGAGGCGCCGGCAGCACCGGGCAGCGCACCGCACCACGCCGTCCCGCACCCGCCCGCCGAGGCCGTCGCGGCGTCGGACCCGGCCCAGTGGGGTCGCGTGAACGAGGACGGAACGGTCTACGTCCGCACCGCCGACGGCGAGCGCGCCGTCGGATCGTGGCAGGCCGGCGAGCCGGCCGCGGGGCTGGCCCACTACGCCCGCCGCTACGACGACCTGGCCACGGAGGTCTCGCTCCTGGAGGCCCGGCTCAAGGCACACACCGGCAACCCCAGCGAGATCAAGGCCAAGGCGCAGGCGCTGGCCGAGTCCATCCCCACGGCCACCGCCGTCGGGGACCTCGACGGGCTGGCCGCCCGCGCCCGCGCCATGGTCGGGACCGCCGACTCCGCGGCCGCCGAGTCCCGGGCGGAGAAGGCCGCCGCGCGGGCCGCGCAGGTCGCCCGCAAGGAGGCGCTGGCCGCCGAGGCCGAGCAGATCGCCGCAGAATCCACCTCGTGGAAGGCCGCCGGCGACCGGCTCAAGGCCATCGTCGAGGAGTGGAAGACCATCCGCGGCATCGACCGCAAGACCGACGAGGCGCTGTGGACTCGGTTCGCCGCCGCCCGTGACGCCTTCGGCCGCCGCCGGGGCGCGCACTTCGCCGCCCTCGACGCCCAGCGCGGAGAGGCCCGCGCCGCCAAGCAGGAGCTCATCGACGAGGCTCAGCGGCTCTCGACGTCGACCGAGTGGGGCCCCACCAGCGCCGCCATGCGCTCGCTGATGGACCGCTGGAAGGCCGTCCCGCGCACCGGACGCGACGGCGACGACGACCTGTGGAAGCAGTTCCGCGCCGCGCAGGACGCCTTCTTCACCGCCCGCGCGGAGTCGGACAAGACCCGCAACGCCGAGCAGCTGGCCAACCAGCAGGCCAAGGAGGAGATCCTCGCCGAGGCCGAGAAGCTGGCCCCGTCCGGCGACCCGCGCGGCGCCCAGAACCTGCTGCGCAAGCTGCAGGAGCGCTACGACGCCATCGGGCACGTGCCCCGCGGCGCGATGCGTCAGCTGGAGGACCGGATGCAGGCCGTCGAGCAGCGCGTCCGTGGTGCCGCCGACACCTCCCGCCCCCGGGTGGCGCCGGAGAACCCCATGGTGACCTCGATGCGGCAGGCGGTCACCAAGGCCGAGGAGCAGCTGGCCAAGGCCGAGGCCGCCGGCGACGCCCGGCGGATCGAGGAGGCCCGCGCCAACCTGGCCACCCGTCGCGAGTGGCTGGCGGAGGCCGAGAAGTCGGCCTCGCGCCGCTGACGGCCGGACCGTCACGGTGGCCACCTATGTGCTCGTGCACGGCGCCTGGGGCGGCGCGCACGGCTTCCGCCACGTGCGCCGGCTGCTGTCCGCCGCCGGGCACGAGGTCACCACGCCGAGCCTGACCGGGATCGGCGAGCGGGTGCACCTGGTCAGCCCGCAGGTGGACCTGACGACGCACGTCACCGACGTGGTGCACCACCTGCTCTACGAGGACCTGCGGGACGTCGTCCTGCTCGGGTTCTCCTACGGCGGCATGGTGGTCAGCGGGGCGCTGGACGCGATCGGCGACCGGGTGCGGTCGCTGGTGTACCTCGACGCGTTCGTCCCCGCCGACGGCGACACGGTCTACGGCCTGCTCGGTGTCGAGGCGCCGCCGCGCACCCTGGACACCCCCTGGCTGGTCGACGGGCCGCCCCGGGCCTACGAGGACCCGGCCGAGGCGGCGTTCTCCGGGCCGCGGCGCACGCCGCAGCCGGTCGCCTGCTTCACCGAACCGGTGCGGCTGTCCCGGCCGCTGGCCGACTGGCCGTTCTCGCGCACCTACGTACGGGCCACCGTCACCGAGCCGGGCGTGCTGACCAACGCGGCGTTCGAGGCGGCCGCCGCCCGGGTCCGGGCGTCGGAGGCCTGGGACTACCGCGAGATCGCCACCACCCACCTGGTGGCCCAGAACCGACCGCGCGAGCTCGCCGACCTGCTGCTCGAGCTGGCCTGGTGAAGGACCCCGTCCTCCCCACCCTTCGCACGCTCAGGGTGGGACCCGGGACGGGGCCAACCACCTAGTACTACAGCCGCACTTCGTCGGCTGCGCCTCGTCGGGCGTAGTGGCAGCGGCGGGCGCGTGCTTGGTGTCTGCGGCGCCAGTGTGACCAGTCGAGGACCCGTCGGGGTTCGTGGTCGGGCGGCCAGACCAGGTGGGTGATCAGGTGGCGGATCTCGGGGAGGGAGAGCTCGGTCAGCTCGCCGCGTAGGTCCGGGAGCCCCCTTTTTCGCCGTTGGTGGCGGCGCGGGTGACGGTCAGGAAGGCGTGTGCCCAGCAGGCGAGGGTGATGTGCCGGTACCAGG
>JALYNA010000558.1 GCA_030773455.1 Actinomycetota bacterium | reverse complement strand
TTCCGCCGGGCCGTGGAGGCCGTCGGGCTGCCGCCGGTCCGCCCACACGAGCTGCGGCACACCGGCGCCACCCTGGCCGCCGCGACCGGCGCCACCACCAAGGAGCTGATGCGCCGGATGGGGCACGCCACCCCCGCCGCAGCGCTGATCTACCAGCACGCCGCCGACCACCGCGACGAGGAGATCGCGCGGGCCCTGGATGGCATCCTGGGCACGGCAGAGGTGGTGCCGATCCAGGCCGCTCGGCGGGCCCGCGAATCGGTGGCCACGGAGAGTCATTAGGTCACATAGAGGTCATAGAAGGCCCGAGTTCGTGGTAAGCAAGCGTCGGGCCTGCAGTTATCCGTCCACTAGGTGAGCTTCCCAGCTGACAGTGCGAGTTCGATTCTCGTCACCCGCTCTCCTCGCCGGACCGAACGGTTCCGCGTCGGCGACGCCACCTCCGCCGGCGGTGTCATTCCTGGTCAGGCGCCCGTTCGGATGACGTCTGCGTTTACCGCGCAGGTGACCGGGCACCGACCTCGGGCCGTCCACCGTCCACCAGGAGACGTGATGACCGAGCCCGACCGCACCCGTCCCCTCGACGCCCCGGTCCCCCCACCGCCCCGGTCGCTGCAGCCGCCCCGCCGGCGGCAACCGCCCCGGCCGCCGTGACTGCTCCGGAGGGCGCGCACGCCACCCGCGGCGCCGCCCGGGAGGCCGTCGACGCCCAGCACGCCCGCTACGGCGGGACCAAGTGGGGCGCTGCGTTCTTCGGCTGGCTGTCGGCCAACGGCTTGGCCGTGCTGCTGCTGGCGGTCCTGTCCGCGGCCGGCGTGGCCTTCGGTCTGACCCAGGCGGACACCGCCGACGAGACCGCCCAGGGGGCCACCGAACAGGCCGCGCCATCGGCCTGACCGGCGGCATCGCGCTGCTGGCGGTGCTGTTCCTGGCCTATCTCGCCGGCGGCTACGTCGCCGCCCGGATGGCTCGATTCGACGGCATCCGTCAGGGCGTGGCCGTGTGGCTCATCGGGCTGATCGTCGTCGTCCTGCTCGCCGGCCTCGGCGTGATCCTGGGCGCGCAGTACAACGTGCTCTCCCAGCTGAACCTGCCGAGCATCCCGGTCAGCGGGGACACCGCCACCACCGCGGGCATCATCGCCGGCGTCGCCGCCCTGCTGGTCTCCCTCCTCGGAGCCGTCCTCGGCGGCATGCTCGGCACGCGCTACCAGCGCAGGATCGACCGCGTGGGCTTCAACGCCTGAGGCACCGCCCGCCGGGGGAGGCCGGTCCGTGCGACCGTCGAGGAACGGCGTCCTGCCGGAGGACCCGGCACCACTCGTGGCGCGGCTGCGCGCGGCCGGCTGCGTATTCGCCGAGGAGGAGGCCGCCGCGCTCCTGGCCGCGGCGACCGGCCGGGTGCCGCTCGCGGCACTGGTAGCGCGGCGGATCTCCGGCGAGCCGCTGGAGCTGGTCCTCGGCTGGACGGGGTTCTGCGGGCTGGAGGTCGCGGTCGAGCCGGGCGTCTTCGTGCCCCGGCAGCGGACCGCCCTGCTGGTCGAGCAGGCGGTCGCGCTGCTACGGCGTTCCTCCCGGCCGCCGGTGGTCGTCGACCTGTGCTGCGGCTCCGGTGCGGTGGGGCTGGCCGTGGCCGGCGCGCTCGGCGGGGTCGAGCTGCATGCGGCCGACGTCGACCCGGTCGCGGTCCGCTGCGCCCGGCGCAACCTCGCACCCGCCGGTGGCCAGGTGCACCAGGGCGACCTGTTCTCCGCCCTGCCGGCCGGACTGCGCGGCCGGGTCGACCTGCTGGCGGTGAACGCGCCATACGTACCGAGCGAAGCGGTGGCGCTGATGCCACCCGAGGCGCGCGACCACGAGCCGCGCGCCGCCCTGGACGGCGGGCCGGACGGGGCCGAGGTGCAGCGCCGGGTCGCCGCCGGGGCGCGGCGCTGGCTGGCTCCGGACGGGATCCTGCTGGTCGAGACCAGCGCCCGGCAGGCACCGTTGACCGCCGCCGCGGTCGAGGGCGGGGGGTTGCACGCCGTGGTCGTCCGGGACGACGAGCGGGACGCGACGGTCGTCGTCGGCGCCTCCCCGACGGCGCCGTGTGCGCACGGTCACCGGCCGTCGTGACACGCACAGTTCCCATTCCGGACGGATTCGTCCCGCGGTGACCTCGGCCGACGCAGGCCCTTGGTCCCTGCCGCCCCGCAATGGGGCGATGCAAGATCCCCGCATGGACGCCGCGCACGGGATCAGCGACGGTCCGGAGGGAGAGCGGCCGGGCGCCCCGGCGGCCGCCGACGCTGCCGGGGAGGACGCGAGCGGCCCGGGCCCGGTGGAGCCGGTGCGACTCGCGCCCCTGCTGCCGCGCCGCCAGCACCCCTCGCTGCTCGTCGCCGTCGACGGCTCGCCGGCTTCGCACGGGGCCCTGGTGTGGGCGCTGCGGGAGGCGGCTCGCCGGGAGGCCACCGTGGTCGCCGTGTGCGTACTCGACGACGAGGGGGCGGACGAGTCGGCCATCCGCCCCCGCCTGGGCCGCCGCACGAACCCCGTCGCCCTGGAGCGGCTGGAGGCCGAGGTGCTGCGGGCCATCGCGGAGACCGGCGTCACCGGCCGGGTCCGCACCGCCGTGCTCGAGCGCCCGGTGTTCGAGGCGCTGAGCAACGCCGCCCGCGGGGCCGACCTCGTGGTGGTCAGCGGCCAGGGCAAGACCCTGCTGCGTCCCGCCGTCCCCCGGCAGCCCAGCCGCCGCCTGGCCCGCGGCGCGTGACGGAGGCCTACATCACCGCGTCCCCACTGCTCCCACAGGAGCACCCCGACCCACGGGCCCTGACCCCGCCCGGCGCCGGGGCGGCCGGCCTGCCCACGGCGGAGGTACCCGTTCCCGGCAGCCGAACCACGACGCCGAGCGAGCAGGTCCAGGTCACCGTGCAGGAGATCGTGCAGGCCGCCGTCGAGATCACCGGCGCCACCTACGGCGCACTCGGCGTCCTGGACGACACCGGCACCGGCTTCGAGCGCTTCGTCGTCGTCGGCATGGACGCCGACGACCTGGAACGGATCGGCCGGCTGCCCGTCGGGACCGGCGTCCTCGGCCTGCTGCTGCACCCCCCCGTCCCGCTGCGGCTGGACGACCTGACCGCGCACCCTGAGGCAGTCGGCCTACCGCCCGGGCACCCGCCGATGCGCGCCTTCCTCGGGGTGCCCGTCTGCGTGCGGGGCGCCGTTTTCGGCTACCTGTACCTCACCGTGGAGCAGGGCGGCCGGACGTTCACGGAGGCCGACGAGGCCGACGAGGCCGCGGCGGTCGCGCTGGCCCGGGCCGCCGGCCTGGCGATCGCCAACGCCGAGCTGGTCGAGCGCGCCGAGCACCGCCGCGCCTGGGCCCAGGCCGGCACCGACATCGCCACCGCGCTGCTGTCCGGCGCCGATCCCGACACCGTGCTGCGCTCCATCGGCGAGCAGGTTGCCGGTCTGGCCTCGGCCGACGCCGCCGGCGTGCTGATGCCCGACCTGGACGGCGACGAGGACGCCCTCACCGTCGTGGTCGCCGTCGGCCCGCACCACGAGGACGCCGAGGGAGTGCGCCTCCCCCTGGGCGACAGCCACCTGGGGACGGCGCACCGGACCGGCGTCCCGGCGCTGATCGCCGACGTCCGCACCGCCGTGCTCGAGGGGCAACGGGCGCCGGTGCTGGGCGTGCTGACTCGCCGCTTCGGCCCCACCCTGATCATCCCGCTGGGTGGGCGGCCGGCGTTGGGCACGGTGGTGGCGATGCGGCTGCGGGGCCGGGAGCCCTTCGGGCCGGACACCCTCGAGCTCGCCTCCGCCTTCGCCACGCAGGCCTCGGTCGCGCTCGAGCTGGCCCGCAGCCAGCAGCGGGAACGGCGGCTGCAGGTGCAGTCCGACCGCGACCGGATCGCCCGCGACCTGCACGACCACGTCGTCCAGCGGATCTTCGCCACCGGCCTGGCGCTGGACCGGGTCAGCCGCTCGCTCGAGGACCAGCTCCCGGAGACAGCGGCAGCGCTCGCCGAGCGGGTCGACGAGCTCGACGGCACCATCGCCGGCATCCGCTCGGCGATCTTCGAGCTGCACGAGACCGACGACTCCTCGCCCGACGCCGTCCGCGCCCGCATCGTCGACGTCGTCCGCTCGATCACCGGCGGGCAGGGGCTGCGGCCGGACGTGCGGCTGCGCGGGGGCGAGGACCTGCCGCCGGCGCTGCTCCCCGACGTCATCGCCGTCGTCCGCGAGCTGGTCACCAACGTGGTGCGGCACGCCGCAGCGACCCGGGTGACCGTCACGGTGACCGTCGACGCCGAGGTGCGCGTCGTCGTCACCGACAACGGGATCGGGCTGCCCTCGGTCGGCGTCCGCAGCGGGCTGACCAACCTCGCCGACCGCGCCGAGCGCCACGGCGGCCGGCTGACCGCCTCCACCGGGCCGAAGGGCACGCAGATCCGGTGGTGCGTTCCGATGCCGCGCCGGGACGGGAGCGCGTAGGTCGGTCAGTCGGGGCGGTCGCGCAGCTCGGTGGCGAGGATCGCCGCCTGGGTGCGCCGCTCGAGGCCCAGCTTGGCCAGCAGGTGGCTGGTGTAGTTCTTCACCGTCTTCTCCGCCAGCCCCATCCGGGCGCCGATCTGGCGGTTGGTCAGGCCCTCGCCGATCAGCCGCAGCACCGTGCGCTCCTGCTCGGTGAGCACGGACAGCCGGCGGTCCCGCTCGGCCGGTCGCCGGCGTGCCGCAACGGCGGGGGCCCCGGCGTCCCGGTCGAACAGGGTCCCGCCCCGGGCGACGGTGCGGACGGCGGTGACCAGCGCCGAGCCGCGGACCTGCTTGAGCACGTAACCCGAGGCGCCGGCGGCGACCGCGGCGGCCAGGGCGTCCTCGTCGGGGAAGCTGGTCAGCACCAGGCAGCGCAGCCCGGGCACCCGCTCGCGCAGCTTGCGGCAGACCGCCGCGCCGTCCCCGTCGGGCAGGCGCATGTCGACAATGGTGACGTCCGGCCGCACCGCCGGCACCCGTGCGAGGGCCTCGGCGACCGACCCGGCCTCCCCGACGACGCTGATCGCCGGGTCCTCCTCGAGGACCTCGGCCACACCGCGCCGCACGACCTCGTGGTCGTCGACGAGGAACACGCGCACGGCACCGTCGCTCGGCTCCACCGGCTCCCCCTCCGGAGAGTGACGCACTTCACACAGCGTAGCGACCGGAGGGGTCGGTCACCAGGCCAGCCGGCTCAGGCCGGCAGCAGGAGCGCCGCATAGAGGGTGAGCCCCGGGCCGAAGGCCATCGCCACGACCGGGCCGTCGACGGCGGCCAGCTCCTCCAGCACGAGTAGCACCGTCGCCGACGAGCAGTTGCCGTGCTCGGCCAGCACGTGACGGGAGGCGGCCAGCTCCTCCTCGGCCAGCCCGAGCTCGTCGCGGACGACGTCGAGGATCCGCGGCCCGCCCGGGTGCACGGCCCAGCCGGCGACGTCCGCAGGCGCCAGCCCGGCCCCGGCGAGCAGCTCGTCGACGACGTCGCCGACGTGCCGCGAGAGCACGTCGGGCACCCGCGGCGACAGGCCCATCCGGAAGCCGAGGTCGGTGACGTCCCAGGTCATGTGGTCGGCGGTGGAGTGGTCGGTGCGGGCCACCACGCCGGCCAGCCGCCGCCCGCGGGCACCGGGCTCCAGGACGACGGCCGCCGCGGCGTCGGAGAACAGCGCGTGTGCGACGACCTGCTCCAGTTCCCGCACCGGCGGCTGCACGTGCAGGCTCGTCAGCTCGCAGCACAGCAGCACGGCCGGGCGGGACCGGGCCTCCACGTAGTCGCCGACCGCGGCCAGGCCGGGGATGGCCGCGTAGCAGCCCATGTGCCCGACCAGCAGCCGCTGCAGCCCCGGCGGCATGCCGAGGTCGCTGGCCAGCCGAATGTCCAGGCCGGGGGTGGCGTACCCGGTACAGGTGGCGACGGCGAACAGGCCGACGTCCCCCGGCGCCAGCCCGGCGTCGTCGAGCGCGGCGGCCACGGCCTGCTTGCCCAGCGGCAGCGCCTCTTGGACGTAGCGCTGCATCCGCGCGCCGGTGCTCCACCCGCTGATGTCCTCGTCGAGCGGGTTGGCCACCGCGTGCCGGCGGCGCACCCCGGAGGCCGCGAAGACCCGCCCGGCCGCGCGGACGTCGGCGTAGTGGTCGGCGAAGAAGCCCTCCCAGACGGCCTGCTGCTCGATGGTGGTCGGCAACGCTCGCCCGGCGCCGGTCAGGACGGCGCTCATCGACGCAGCTCACGGGCGCTCATGCCCACGACCGTACGGGCGACCGGCCGGCCCTGCCCTCCGCTGGCCGGCTCACCGGCGCCTGCCGTAACCGGCGAAGACGACGGCGGTGGACCGGACCGGCTTCATGGCGACCGTGTCCCGCCAGCCCAGCCGCCAGGCCAGCGCCTGCCGGAACGACGGCCGCAGCCCGACCAGCCGCAGGTCGAGGCCCAGGTCGTCGGCCGCGGCGAGCAGGCGGGCGCGGTCGACGAACAACGCCGGGTCGTGGATGCCCGGCGGTGGGCCGCCGGGCAGCCGCTCGGCCACGGTCACCATGAGGAAGCGCCCGATCCGGGTGGCCGCCAGGGCGTCGATGACCAGCGTGCCGCCGGGGCGCAGCAACCGGGCGCACTCGGCGAGCACCCCGACGTCGTCCTCGACGTGCTCGAGGATCTCGCCGGCCACGACGACGTCGGCGCACCCGTCGGCCAGCGGGACGGCGAGCACCGACCCACGCAGGGCCAGGACGCCGTGCGCGCGGGCGAGCCGCAGGCCCTGCACGCCGACGTCGACGCCGACGTGCCGGTAGCCGAGCCGGGCGGCGTGCGGCGCCATCAGTCCCCCGCCGCAGGCCAGGTCGACCAGCACCGCCTCGGGGCCCGGCGCGGGCGGGATGTGCTCCGCGCGGGAGGCGGCCAGCCAGTGCAGCGCGGCGAACCCGCCGGAGGCCTCCCACCACTGGTCGGCCAGTGCGTCGTACTGAGCGGGATCGTTGCGGCGCAGCGGCGTCTTGCGGGGGAACGCCTTCTGCAGGACTCAGCCCTTCTTCAGGGGATCGTGACCCCAGTTCATCAGCGAGTACCGCCACTTGGAGGTCTCGACGTCCTCCTTGCCCGGCTGCTGGGCCAGGTGGCGGGCCACGTAGCCGTGCACCTTGCGCATGTGCGCGAGGTCGTCGTCGTCGAGGTCGCCCTTCTTCTCCCGCAGCAGCTCGACGATGCGGCGCCCCTCCGCGTGCCCGGTGGACTCGCCGCCGCCGTCCTTCTTCTGACCGACCGACTGCGACTCGTCGGTCGCCAGCCACTTCTCCAGCTCCGCGGCGCTCATGTTGACCGCGTCGTCGAATTCGCGGCGGATGGTGTCCGGGTCCTCGTCGTGCGCCATGGCCGCCTCCGCGGGGTGTCTGCGCCTTCCGGGCCGCGTGTCGGGCCGGGCCGGATCGTCACCTGGCGGTACCGCAGGCGGGGAACGCGGAAACCGACCGGCGTGGCCGGGGCCGCGGTGGTACAGCTCCGTAGGTGAGCGTCACCGTCGTCGGCAGCCTCAACGAGGACGTGCTGGTCCGCGTGCCCCGGCTGCCCGGCCGTGGCGAGACCGTCGTCGGCCGGGACGCCGTCCTGGCGCCGGGCGGCAAGGGCGCGAACCAGGCCGCGGCCGCCGGGCGGTTCGGCGGCGGTGTCGCCATG
>JALYNA010000557.1 GCA_030773455.1 Actinomycetota bacterium | reverse complement strand
CCCCACCAGCCGCGCGGCTCGCGGTTGCCGGCCAGCGCGACGGCGACGTGCCACGGCTGCTCCGGCACCGCGCCCAGCAGCGCGGCCAGCGTCTCGTCGTCCGGACGCCGGTCGACGCCGGGCAGCGGTGCGGGCGAGCGCTCGCCGCCGGGGAAGACCGCGCCGTGCTCGAACAGCGCGACGTCGCGCAGCCCGCGGGACAGGTTGCGCGCCAGCGCGGCCAGCAGGCCGGGCAGCAGCGTGGTCCGCAGCGCCGGCTCCTCCTCCGACAGCGGGTTGCGCACCAGCACGACCTGCCGGCGCGGATCGTCGGCGGGCAGGCGGAGCGCGTCGGGCGCCGCCGTCCCGACGAAGGGGAAGGACGGCGCCTCCACGTAGCCGAACTCCGCCAGGGCCCGCCCGACGGCCCGCCGCCGGCGCTGGCGCTCGGTCAACCCGCGCCCGGGCGGCGCCGTGGGCAGCACCGACGGGACGTCGTCGTAGCCGGCCAGCCGCACCACCTCCTCGACCAGGTCGGCCGGGTCGGTGAGGTCTGGCCGCCAGGACGGCGGGGTGACGCTGAGTTCGCCGGCGCCCCCGGCGGCATCGACGGCACAGCCGACGGCCTTCAGCAGCTCGGTGACCTGCGCCGGCGGGTAGGGCACGCCGGCGGTCCGGCCCGGCCGCGCGGGGTCCAGCGGGATCGTCGGGCGCGGGCCGCGGGTGTCGACGTCCACCGCCGTGCCAGCGACGCGAGCGCCGCCGTACTCGGCGAGCAGCGCGGCGGCGCGGGTCAGCGCGACCGTCGTCATCTCCGGGTCCACGCCGCGCTCGAAACGCTTGGCCGCCTCGCTGGGCAGCCGGTGCCGGCGGGCGGTGCGCGCCACGCCGGTCGGCTCCCAGTGCGCCGCCTCCAGCAGCACGTTGGCCGTCCCGTCGCCGATCTCGGTGGACGCGCCACCCATGACCGCGGCGAGCCCGATCGGGCCGGAGTCGTCGGTGATGAGCAGGTCATCCGAGGCCAGCTCCCGCTCGACGCCGTCCAGGGTGGTCAGCCGCTCGCCCTCCCGCGCCCGGCGGACGACGATCGGCCCGCGCACCCGGTCGCGGTCGAAGGCGTGCATCGGCTGGCCGAGCTCGAGCATCACGTAGTTGGTGACGTCGACGGCCAGCGAGATGCTGCGGACGCCGGACTGCGCCAGCCGCCGGCGCATCCACCAGGGGCTCGGCGCGGCCGGGTCCAGGCCTTCCATCGCGATCATCGAGAAGCGGTCGCAGCGGTCGGCGTCCTCGACCGACACCGTCCAGGCCGGCTCGCCGGACCAGGCCGGCGGGGTCAGCGCACCCGGGTCGCGCCACGGCACGGCCAGGCCGGTGCCCATCTCGCGGGTGATGCCGCGCATCGACAGGCAGTAGCCGCGGTCGGGGGTGACCGCCAGCTCGATGACCACGTCGTCCAGGCCGACCACCGGGCCGGCCGGGGTCCCCGGGGCGGGGGCTTCGTCGCCCAGCACCAGGATCCCGGCGTGGTCCTCACCGACCCCGAGCTCCCGGACCGAGCAGATCATCCCGTCGGAGACGTGGTCGTAGGTCTTCCGGGCGGCGATCGCGAAGCCGCCGGGCAGCACGGCGCCGGGCAGCGCGGCGACGACGGCGTCGCCGACGGCGAAGTTGCTCGCACCGCAGACGATGCCCCGCGGCGCGGACTCGCCGACGTCCACCTGGCAGTAGCGGATCGGCTTCTTGAAGCCGGTGAGCTCCTCGATCCCCAGCACCCGGCCCACGACGAGCGGCCCGGTGACCTCCGCCGGCCGGGAGACCTCCTCGACCTCCAAACCCAGCCGCACGAACGCGGTGTCGAGGTCCTCGACCGTCGTCCCGGCCGGGACGTCGACGTGCTCGGCCAGCCAGCCGATCGGGACCCGCATTACTCTGCCTTCCCCTCGTGACGGTCGGTCACTGGTCTACCCCGAACGCCGTGGTGAACCGGATGTCGCCCTCGGCGAAGTGCCGCATGTCGCCGACGGCGGAGCGGAACTGCAGGGCCCGCTCGACGCCCATGCCGAACGCGAAGCCGGAGTACTCCTCCGGGTCGATGCCGCAGGCGACCAGCACCCGCGGGTTCACCATCCCGCAGCCGCCCCACTCGACCCAGCGCGGGCCGTCGCGGTGCTCGGGGAACCACACGTCGAACTCAGCCGACGGCTCGGTGAACGGGAAGTAGGACGGCCGCCAGCGGGTGACCGCGTCGGCGCCGAACAGCGAGCGGGCCAGGTGGTCCAGCGTGCCGCGCAGGTGCGCCATGGTCAGCCCGCGGTCGATCGCCAGGCCCTCGACCTGGTGGAACACCGGCAGGTGGGTCGCGTCCAGCTCGTCGGTCCGGTACACCCGGCCCGGCGCGACGACGTAGATCGGCGGCGTGCGGGAGAGCATCGTGCGGGCCTGCACCGGGCTGGTGTGCGTGCGCAGCACCAGGCCGGAGTCCTCGGGGGCGACGAAGAAGGTGTCCATCATCGTGCGCGCCGGGTGGTCGCGGCCGATGTTGAGCGCGTCGAAGTTCAGCCACTCGGCCTCGAGCTCCGGGCCCTCGGCGACCTCGTAGCCCATCCCGACGAAGATGTCGGCGATCCGGTCGGTGAGGGTGGTCAGCGGGTGCCGGGCGCCGCGGGGCAGCCGGTCCCACGGCAGCGTGACGTCGACCCGCTCCTCGGCCAGCACCCGCGCGTCCCGCTCGGCCTCCAGCTCGGCCTTCCGGATTTCGTGGGCCTCGGTGACGGCGACCCGCGCGGCGTTGACCCGCTTGCCGGCGTCGGCCCGGGCGGCCGGGGGCAGCGCGCCGAGCTCGCGGCGGGCCAGCACCGGGCTGGTGTGCGTGCGCAGCACCAGGCCGGAGTCCTCGGGGGCGACGAAGAAGGTGTCCATCATCGTGCG
>JALYNA010000556.1 GCA_030773455.1 Actinomycetota bacterium | reverse complement strand
GATGCTCGCGACGATCGACGCCATCGAGCAACAGCTCACCGACGAGCGAGGACTGGTCTACCGGTACCGAAGCCATGACGGACTGCCGGGAGAGGAGGGGACGTTCCTGCTGTGCACCTTCTGGCTTGCGCACGCCCTGGCCTTGGCCGGACGGACCGCCCGGGCCCGCACGGTGTTCGAGCGGGGCGTCTCGTTCGTCAACGACCTCGGCTTGCTCGCCGAGGAGGTAGCCCCCGACAGTGCGGAGTTGCTCGGCAACTATCCGCAGGCGTTCAGTCATATCGGGCTGGTGAACGCCGCCTGGGCCATCAGCGAGGCGGAGGATGAGAGCACGCCGGAGCCCCACCCCCTGAGCCCCCAGCAGGCCGTCCCCTCAGACGCGCCCGCCGGCGCGGGATCGTGATGCGCTTGTCTGCATCCGCGACCGACCGGCACCCCGGGCTGCGGCACAAGGTGGCTCGCCGCCCCGTCGTCAACCGGCCCCGCCGAGACACAGGGAACTGTGCCCGGCAGCGACCACGATCGGAGTCCGCTCCGATGACCGTGGTCTTGCGTGCTGAGGACGTCCCGGCGGTCAGCGTCGAGCAGATGCGCGAGGTCGACCGGGTCATGGTGGAGGAACTCGGCATCGAGCTACAGCAGATGATGGAGAACGCAGGTCGTGCGCTCGCCCGCCGGGCTCGACTGATGTCGGGGGGTGACGCGACCGGCCAGCGCGTGACCGTCCTCGCCGGTTCGGGCGGGAACGGTGGCGGCGGCATGGTCGCGGCGCGTCGGCTCTCCATCTGGGGGGCCGAGGTAACCGTCATTCTGGGGCAGCCGCACGGCCAGTTGGCCGGCGTGCCCGCCCACCAGCTATCGATCCTGCGCCGGATGGGCTGTCGGTCCTCGGGCCGGAGTCCGACCTGCCGCCGGCTGACCTGATCATCGACGCCCTCATCGGCTACAGCCTCACAGGCGCCCCCCGGTCGCCGATCTCCGGACTCATCGATGCCGCCAACACGGCCGGTGTTCCGATACTCGCCCTCGACATTCCGTCCGGCCTCGACAGCGACCGCGGGGTGCGCCAGGACCCGTGTATCTCGGCTGCGAGCACGCTGACCCTGGCTCTGCCCAAGATCGGGTTGCTGCAGCGCTCGGCGATGCCTGCGGTCGGTGAGTTGTTCCTGGCTGACATATCGGTGCCTGCTGTGGTCTACGACCGCATCGGACTACGTGTCGCCGACATCTTCGCCCGAGACGACGTCGTGGCCCTGCGGTGACCGGCACAGGCCCGACCACCGCGACACCGAGCGGGTTCAGTCCCTCGACGAACAGGAGAAGCCATGCTGCTAGCAGGCCGTAAGGCAATCGTCACCGGTGCCGCCAGCGGGATCGGTAAGGCAACCGCCGAGCGGCTGGGCAGGGAGGGCGCCAGCGTATGCGTGAACTTCTACTCCGAAAAGGAACAAGAGGCCGCGCACGAGGTCGTCCGCGCCATCGAGCAGGCCGGTCAGAAGGCGATCGCGGTCCAGGCCGATGTCGGCAACGAAGCCGACGTGCAGCGCATGGTGCGGGAGACCGTCGACGCGCTCGGCGGGATCGATCTGTTGGTCAACAACGCGGGCATCGAGAAGCAGATCCCCTTGCTCGAGACGTCCGTCGAGGACTGGGATCGGATCCTGCGGACCAACCTCACCGGAGCCTTTCTGTGCCTACGTGAGGCCGGCAAGGTCATGGCAGACGCAGGGCAAGGCGTGGTCGTCAACATGTCGAGCGTGCACGAATTCATTCCGTGGCCGCAGTTCGCGCCGTACTGCGCCAGCAAGGCGGCGCTCAAGCTCCTCATGCAGACCGCCGCACGCGAACTCGCGGAGAACGGGATCCGGCTGATCAACATCGCTCCGGGCGCCATCGAGACGCCGATCAACACGTCCGTCCTCGACGATCCTGAGGCCAAGCGCGCGGTGGAGCAGGAGATTCCGCTCGGTCGGATAGGGAAGCCGGAAGACATCGCCGGAGCGGTCGCCTGGGCCGCCAGCGACGAGGCGGGCTACATCACGGGAACCACCATCGTGGTGGACGGCGGCATGTCTACCTACCCCAGGTTCGTATGACCGACCCGATGACGGTCCGCGGCAGGCGCGGGACGCCCCGAACAGCGCCTTGCGGTCGGCGTGCCGCTGAACCGAGCATCGGCGTCGCTCCCCTGCGGGTCACTGCCCGCCTGCCGGCACCATCTGCTGCGCCGCTGGCGGACGACAATCACCAGCAGGGACGCCCCGACCTCGGAGTCAGTCACGAGCACGAGTCCGGCCGCCGGACGACAAGCCGGAAGCTCACCGTCGTACGCCGACCCGACCCGTCCGCCGCCAGCAGGGTACGGCGTGTGGACCGAGCATTACGGCAACGGTGTTGCAGAGCCGCCCGGTAACGACGCCGGAGTAGGCCACGCTTCACGTCGACGGTTTCGGTGAGGGCTGCCTCAGAACGATCCGGCGATTACACGACCAGCGCAGCCGGCTCGAGCCCGCGCCCTTCCGGGAACCGTCGACGACCCGCGCCACGGAACGGACTGTCAGCCCCATTACAGACCTGTGAACGGGGCAAGGTTGGCGAAAGATGCCACCGGCACGTGCCGGTGCGCGCGCAGGCTCAGGACCGGCGGCTGATCCCGAGCAGGTCTGCCACGAACCGGAGTCGCTCGGGAACGGGACATCCGGTGGCGTCCAGGACGAGGTTCATCATCTGGAAGTTGGCGCACACCGCGACCGCAGCCGCCGTCGCCTCGGGGCTCGCCGCGCGCACCAGGGCATCCGCGCAAGGTCGAGGCGTCGCCCGGTCGTCATCGCTGTGGCGAGATCACGGAGCTCCTCGCCCCAGGGCAGTCCGGGGTCGATGCTCTCCTCCGCGATGGCCCGGAGGTCGGCTGGACCGCCCGTCGTCTTCTCCACACTCACCCGGAGCATGTTGGCGTGGGCGGTCAGCTAGTAGAAGCAGTTGTTCAGAGAAGACACCCTGGCGGCCAGCAGTTCATCTGCGCGCGGGACAGCAGGTTCCGGTAGGCGAGATCGGCCATCTCCTCCATGCTCAGGTAGAGCTGCGCGTGCAGCCGGTCGCGTGCGTCCTCCTCCGCCGGCACCGTCGAGAGTGCGTAACGCGCGCCGTCCTCCGGATGGGTCGGCACGAAAGCCTGGCGCAGCCGCACGTCGGGGTTCCGGCTGCGGGTTGGTTCCCCCGCGACGGCGTCGGGCAGCGGCTCCTCCGCAGAGCGGATGCCCCGGACGTAGGCGTCGATCGCCGCCAGTCGGCTGACGATGCCGACCACCTCCACGAACTGCTCGACGGTGAGGCCGCGCGCGAGAAGGTCGCTGACCCACTCCCGCGTGATGAGGTCCGCGGCGGCGGAGATCGATTGCGCTGCTTCGGTCAGCAGGGGATCGAGTCCCGTGCGGGCGTCGGCGAACGTGCGGGCGGCCCGGGCCTCCCTGGCCACGGAGACCCGCTCCTCGCCGGAGAGCCAGGTGCCCGGCATGGCCAGCCGCTGCCATTGGGAACGGAGCTCCTCGCGAAGGCCATCCGGCACCGGCAGAACAGCGTCGTCCAATACGAAGGCCACGGGGCGTCTCTCCTGGCTCGATCGCCATTCGGCGGTGGACTACCCGTCGTGAACGGGTATGGATGCTTGCCGGGCGCTGACGGTAACCGAGGTGCATATGCCTCATGCCGAGGCGGCGGGCTCACGGTCCGGGTCAGCCGAGGTCGGCGATTCGGGTCGTCGGGTGAAAGGCGGCCCAGGCGAACCAGAAGGTATCCAGGTGCTCGACCGGTTCGAGTCGCTGACCAGCCATCGGTCCGTCGACGGCCACGCCCAAGACGTTCCATCGGGAGCCGGTCGCGTCGTCGATGAAGTGCTCCCCCTGCCGGGTGAAGCCCAGCCGCTGTCCGTCCACGACCGGGTCGAAGGCACCGGTGGCGCCGACCGCGCGACCCTCTTCGACCCGGCGATCATCCAGGGGTGAGCGCAGGCCCTCGACGGCCCACACGACGACCGGTCCACCGTCGACGGTCAGATCCACCACGCCCGTCTCGACCAGGTCGGCCAGTGGCACCGCGACCGGATCCCCGGACGCACCGAGCCCGGCCACCCGCTCCATGGCGGGACGTCTCGGATCGGGGTCGCCCTGGAAGAGGAACGGCTTCCCGTCGGGCTGGTCGTATCCGCCGTAGGGGTTGACGCCGTAGTCGCGCCGCGCTCCGGTGTCCTGGCTGAGCACCCACCCGTCGGGGTTGGCCTGCCGCCATTGCGCCCAGGTCACGGTCTGCACCGGCACGCGGTCGAGCTCCTCGCCGGCGAGGACTCCGGCGATGGCCCGGCCCTCGATCTGGGAGAACAGCGACTCGGTCTGCCGGTCGTACATCACGAGATCGGAGTGGTAGAGCAGTCCGGAGGTGCCGAAGGTGAGCAACCGGTCGCCGAGCCGGCGGTCGAAGGCCAG
>JALYNA010000555.1 GCA_030773455.1 Actinomycetota bacterium | reverse complement strand
CCTGGCATCAGGTCAAGGCGCTGCCCGCACCGACCTGACCATCACCATGCCGCCCCGACAATCATGAAAGGACCCCGACCGCAGCGTGGAACCCGGCGCCACCGACGCGACAGTCGGCGCCCAACCTGCCCAACGACAGGAAGCATGATCAAAACGACAAGGCTGTAGTTCACAGGGCGCACCCGTCACCCCGGTGAAAAATCCAGGCCGGGGCCAGGCACAGCCCGACCAACGACCGCACCGGTCCCTCGGCGCACAGCAGCGCGTCGGTCAGCTCGAACAGCTCATCGGTCCACCGCCCCAGACATCCATACAGCAGACCGCGGAAGTCCCGCAGCCGGTCCAGCTCGAAGCTCTGGTCCATCCCGTCGGTCAGGTGAAGACTGTCCATCACGGCCACCGCCGATCGCTTCGAAACTCGCAACTACGAAGGATCACGCGGTGGCCGCCTCCACGCCAGCCCTAAATCACAGCGATGTCATCTCAAACGGCTAGGGGTTAAACGACAAGCTGAGGAGACGGGAGAAAACCATCATGCGGCCGCAGCTCGTGTCGGTGACGCTGCCGGGAAACAGGCCGCCGTGGACCTCTACGGGCCTGCGCGTCGAGGCCGGCGACCGCGTGACCCTGCTCGGCTCTGGCTTCATCCGGTGGTCGCCGAGCAGGGATGTCGGTGCGGGCGCGAAGTACCACCTGTGGGGCCGAGTCTCCGGCGGCGAGATCTTCGGCTGCACACAGGACACGACGACTGTCACTGTCGACCGGGCCGGCGAACTTGAGCTGTGCGTGTACATAGGTGCCTGGTCCGACCGGCTGGGCACCCTGGCCACTGGCACCGAGCCGTACCGGCGCACGAGTGGAGCGCTGCAGGTCGCCGCGATCCGATGGCCAGCGGACGTCGACCCGCTGGTGGGCCTTCGGCTGATCGACGACCCACGGGCCGACCCCGCCTTGGTCGATGCCGAGCTCACCCGCCTCCGACACCCGGTTGACCGACCAGCAGGGTGGACGCACCTGCTCGACTTCGGCGAGACCGACATCTACCGGTCGGCCCTCGTCGGTGACCGCCCCGCGATCGAGGTGGTGTGCGACAACGACGCGGGGATCCTGCAGACCCCATGCTCGGTGCCCCTTGACCGCAGCACGCAGATCGAGTGGACCTGGCGGGTGGAGGAGCTGCCATCGGTGGAGCCCGAGAACACCACGTGGACTCACGACTACCTCAGCATCGCCGCCGAGTTCGACAACGGGCGCGACCTCACGTGGTTCTGGAGCGCCGCTCTGGAGCCCGTGACGGAGACCTTTGACTGCCCGGTTCGGAGCTGGACAGCCCGGGAGACCCACATGCCGGTACGGCGCGGTCAGCACGGGCTCGGCCGGTTCCATCACGAACGCCGTCCGGTGTGGGAGGACTACCGCCGCTTCATGGGCGAGCCACCCGCCCATATCGAGAAGGTGTGGCTGATTGCCGTCAGCCACTTCGGTCGCCGGCTGGGGCGGGTCACGTACGCGGACATCCGGGTGACGACCGGGGACCGGAGCATCCAAGTCCTGTAACGCCAGCCCACAGCTGCGAAGGACGTCGACGGGCGGATGAGCGTGCGGGCGGCAGTGCCTTGCGGTCCTGGGGCAACCCTCACCGAGTGCTGGAGCGACTATTGGTGTCGCGGATCTCCCACATATCCCGCTCTGCTCGAGAACCGCTGCGGCGGTCCAGGCCCTGGTGAAGGCGGCGTCGGCGGTGGCGACGGCTCGGCGGCCGGTGCGCCGGTGAGGTCTGCCACCGTAGCCACCGGCCAAGCGTGGATCTCCTGCGCGGCCTGTGCCGTGTCGTCGGGTGTCCCGGACGGGATGCTGTCGATGAGCTGGCGGCTGTAGACGGCCGTGCCGACGTTTTCGAGTACGCCCAGTCCGTGACGGGTCAGCCGCTCCACCCGGAGCTTAATCCCGCTCCTCGGGCTAGGAACGCTTCGGGCGCCCGGCGAATGGAGAGTCAGGGCCATCCCATCAGGAGTCCACGCGGAACCAGGATGGGAGGGTCGGTCCGGCGACATCCTGTGAAGAGGGTCAACACCCCGACCTGATTGGTGGAAGATGACCATGGAGCAGGCAGACGAGCGGTCAGGAACGGTGGAGGGTCCACCCGGGCTGTCCCTAGCAGCCCTCGAGGAACACCTTCGGCAGGCGCTCCCAGGACTGCTGCAGGGCCAGCTGTCCGCGCAATTGGTGGCCGGGGGCCGGTCGAATCTGACGTACCTGCTCACCGATGGTCGGGGCCGCTGGGTCCTGCGCCGGCCTCCCCTTGGGCACGTACTGGAGACCGCCCACGACATGGGTCGGGAGCATCGGCTGCTCGCCGCCCTGTCGCCGACCGACGTACCCGTGCCTCGGCCTCTCCTGCGAGCCGGTCCGGAGGTGATCGGGGCGCCGTTCTACGTCATGGAGTTCGCCGACGGGCAGGTGCTGCGCGACCGGTCGGAGCTGGAGCGGCTGGACGCCGCTGCTGCAACCGCCCTCGCCGACGAGCTGATCGACGTCCTGGGCCGACTGCACCGGCTCGACCCGGAGGAGGTGGGCCTGGGCGACCTGGGGCGTCCCGAGGGCTACCTGGAGCGCCAGCTGCGTCGCTGGGCGCGCCAGCTCGAGGCCTCGCACAGCCGCGATCTGCCCGAGCTCGCTCGGCTCGCCGAGCGGCTGGGCGCGCGGGTGCCAGCCAGCCAGAGCGCCTCGATCGTCCACGGCGACTACCGGCTGGACAACGTGGTGGTCGACCCCGATCACGGGCGCATCGTGGCGGTCCTGGATTGGGAGATGGCCACCCTCGGCGACCCGCTCGCCGACCTCGCCTCGACGGTGGTCTGGTGGGACGGCATGCGCGGTCTGGACAGCCCGGTCGCCGCTGTCCCGGCTGACGTGCCGGGCTATCCCGGCAGTGATCGGCTGCTGGCCGCCTACGGCCGGCGGAGCAGCCTGGACCTGGAGCTGTTGCCCTGGTACGTCGGTTTCGCGTTCTTCAAGATCGCGGCGATCTTCGAGGGGATCCACTTCCGGGCGCAGCAGGGCCTGACCGTCGGGGAGGGTTTCGATCGGCTCGGCGACCTGGTCCCGCCCTTGGTCGAGCGGGGCCACGCCGCCCTGACCGGCACGAGCTGACGCGCGGCGGCCGACCTCAGCGCCCGGCGCTGGGAAAGGCAGGCGGACGTTTGGCGAGGAACGCGTCGACTTCCTCACGACCGTCCGGGCTGGCGGCGCAGCAGCGGACCGACAGGGTCTCGCGGCGCAGCGCTCCCGGCCCACGGTACGGCGAACCCTGCGCGCTGCAGCCGCTTGGCGGCGACCTGTGCGGTGCCACCCACGGGCCGTTCTCCAGCGGGGCCGAGGAACAGGTGGGTCTCCAGCGGGCCGCCGCCGGTACGGCCCGGTAGCGGTCGAAGTCGGTCACGCCCTGCTGGGCCAGCACGTCCTCGTCAATGAAGAAGGTGTCGGAGTGGCTGCGGGGGTCGCGCACCAGCATCGAGTGGGCCGCGTCACGACATGATTGTCGGGTCCGTGACCCCGGTGAGGGCCTCGACGCCGTCGCGCAGGTTCGCCACGACGGCGGTCGCGATCGTGGTGCGCGGCCACAGGAAGGCACCAGGCCGATGCCGCGGCTACCGCCCCGGATCAGCAGGTCAGCCCGGCCAGCGTGGTCATGCCCGTCCCTGCCGGGCAGGGTGGCGGGCGACGACCCCCGCCGGATTCGGACGGTGCCGTCGGCGATCCGCGTGTTTGTCGCCTTGCGTCAGCGATGTTGCTCGCCGTCAGCAGGCTCCATCAGCCCGCCCGGGCCGAGTTTCGCCGGCAGACGGGACACGGTCACAGAGTGACCTGCCCGGGCGGGAGGACGGGCGTGCGACCGAGCTCGGCCTTGGCGATCGAGCGCAGGTCACCTCGTCCGGGCCGTCGAACAGGCGCATGGCACGGTGCCAGCCGTACATGGCGGCCAAGGGCGTGACGTCGGTGACGCCCGCGCCCCCGTGCACCTCGATGGCCCGGTCGATGACCGCGGTGGCCGCCCGGGGAACAGCGACCTTGGCCATGGCGACCAGGTCGCGGGCCGCCTTGTTCCCCGCGGTGTCGATGACGTGGCAGGCACGATGGCACAACAGCCGTGCTTGCTCGATCTCGAGCCGCGACTCAGCGATCTGCTGCCTCACGACGCCCTGGTCGGACAGCGGCCCACCGAAGGCGATGCGCTGCTGCGCGCGCGCCACCGTGAGGGCCAGCGCCCGCTCGGCGGCGCCGAGCGGGCGCATGCAGTGGTGGATGCGGCCCGGACCGAGGCGTGCCTGAGCAGCGGCGAAACCGCCACCTTCCTCGCTCACCACGTTGCTCACCGGCACCCGGACCCCGTCGAAGCGGACGACGGCGTGCCCGTGCTGGTAGTGGTGGCTGAACACCGGGAGGTCCCGATCGACCGTGACGCCCGGGGTGTCGCGCGGAACGAGAACCATCGTCTGCTGCCGGTGCGTCGGCGCGGCGGGATCGGTCTTGCCCATGACGATCAGGACGGCGCAGCGTGGGTCCAACGCGCCGCTGGCCCACCACTTGCGCCCCGATATGACGTACTCGTCGCCGTCCCACTCGATCACGGTGGCGATGTTGGTCGCGTCGCTGCTGGCGACGTCCGGCTCGGTCATGGCGAACGCCGACCGAATCTTGCCCGCCAGCAGCGGCTCGAGCCACCTAGCCCGGGGCTTTCGTGCGCCCAGCGGAACGGGGGGGTGACCTCGTGAGGTGACGAGGTGATCGTCGTGTTCGTGCTCGTCGTCGCTTGCCGGTGGAAGTCCGGTCCGGGTAGCTGCCAGGAGGCCCGGTAGCAGACTGGCGGCTCGGTCTGGAAACGGGCCGGGTCGGAGCCCAGTGCCGAAAGCTCTGCAAGGGGGAGCGACTGGACGGTCCGCAGCATCACGCGAAGTCTGCAGCGTCGTTAGAGGTCCTGCCCGCAGGGGTGGGAACAGAGGGAGCCGAGCCGCTGAAATCACGGCGAAGGCCACGGACGCGGTGAAGATCCTGGATCGCAGCCGTCAGGAACCCTCCGGCGTATGCGGCGTGGAACGTTCAGATAGTGACGGCGGGAACTGGGGAGGCCCTCCCCGGCCCGGTGACCTGCGAGCTTGTCACCGGAGTGGTACGCCCTATAACCGGTTCACGCCGGGAAGTGGGTGCTGCGCCGGGTGGGCGTCGGAGGCGGCCGTAGTACCGATTGAGCCGAGCGGACAACACAACCGCCGGTGAGGGAAGGGCCGCTGCTTCGTCGACGCGTTGTGCTGGTCAAGGAGGAGGCCCGGTGAGTGCCGTTTCGGCTAGACCCGCCGCTCAGGAGTCCGCTGCGGACTCGGTCCGTGTCTTGCAGCATGCGCTCTACCGGGCGGCCAAGGCCGATCCCGGGCGTCGGTTCCACGCGCTGGCAGACAAGGTCTATCGCAGAGACGTTCTGCAGCGGGCGTGGGTCCAGGTGCGCCGCAACAGCGGCGCGGCAGGTATCGACGGCAAGACCATCGCCGAGGTCGCGCAGTACGGGGTGTCCCGGTTGCTCGACGAGCTGGCCACCGACCTGAAGGAGGGCAGGTGGCGTCCGCAACCGGCACGCCGGGTGTTCATTCCCAAGCCCGGCGGCCGAGAACGGCGCCCGCTGTCGATCCCGACGGTGGCCGACCGGGTCGTGCAGGCAGCGGTGAAGATCGTGCTCGAGCCGATCTTCGAGGCCGACATGCTGGACTGCTCGTTCGGGTTCCGACCCAGACGGGCAGCGCACGACGCCCTGCAGGTGCTCATCGATGAGTCCTGGCAGGGTCGCCGGTGGGTGGTCGAGACGGACATCGCCAACTGCTTCGAGGCGATTCCGCACGAGAAGTTGATACAGGCTGTCGCCGAACGCGTCTGTGACCAGACCGTGGTGAAGCTGCTGCGCGTGATGCTGCGCGCGGGGGTCATGCACGACGGCGAGGTTCGGCGTCCGGTCACCGGCACGCCGCAAGGCGGGGTGCTGTCCCCGCTGCTGGCCAACGTCTACCTGCACCGGCTGGACCGGGCATGGGACGAGCGGCAGCACGGAGTGCTGGTCCGGTACGCCGATGACGTGGTGGTGATGTGCGTGTCACGCGCCCAGGCCGAGGCCGCGCTCGCGCAGCTGAG
>JALYNA010000554.1 GCA_030773455.1 Actinomycetota bacterium | reverse complement strand
AATTCTACCAACTCGTCGGCAGCACGGGCCACGTCGTCGTTGACCACCACCACGTCGAACTCCCCGGCCGCGTCCAGCTCGGCTTGGGCGATCGCCAGTCGCTGCTCCTGGACGGCGGGCGGCTCCGAGCCCCGGCCCGCCAGCCGGCTCTCCAGCTCGGCCCACGACGGCGGGGCCAGGAAGACCAGCTGGGCGTCGGCGACCCGCGCCCGCACCTGCCGGGCACCCTGCAGCTCGATCTCCAGCAGCGCCGGCGACCCGGTAGCGAGACGCTCCCGCACCGGGGTCGCCGGCGTGCCGTAGCGGTTGCCGGCGTACTCGGCCCACTCGAGCAGGCCGTCCTCGGCGATCAGCCGGTCGAACTCGGCGTCGCTGACGAAGTGGTAGTGCACCCCGTCGACCTCACCGGGCCGGCGCCGCCGGGTGGTGGCCGACACCGACACCCACACGTCGGGGTGCCGGCGCCGGACCTCCGCCACGACCGTGCCCTTCCCGACCCCGGAGGGGCCGGAGAGCACGGTCAGCCGCGCCGGGGTCTGCTCCTCGGCAGCAGGTGCCACGCGTCGTCGTCCTCGACCTCCGGGTGCCTGGTCCTGCGGGTCAGCCCTCGACGGGGACCTGCTCGGTGACGACCTTCTCGCCGCCGAACTCGGTCTCGAGGGCCCGGCGCTGGTTGGCACCCAGACCGCGCACCCGGCGGGTCGGGGAGATCTCGAGCCGCTCCATGATCTTCGCAGCCCGGGCCTTGCCCACCCCGGGCAGGGACTCGAGGACCGCGGAGACGCGCATCTTGCCGATGACCTCGTCGGTCTCGCCCTGGCGCAGGACGTCACCGACCGTGGCGCCCTTGCTCTTGAGCCGCTCGCGCAGCTCGGCTCGGGCCTTGCGGGCGGCCGCCGCCTTCTCGAGGGCCGCGGCACGCTGTTCGGGGGACAGCTCAGGAAGGGGCATGGTGCGACCCAATCTGTCGTCGCCGGCCATCGGTTCAGCCGGCGGGGGCTCGGGCTCTGTCGGGATCAGGACTCACTGCTGAGCCTGTCGGCCAACCTAACTCTCGCTGTATGCGCAGGTCACGCCCCCCTGAACCCTGCTTGCGCACCTTTCCGTGAGGCACCCGTGACGCAGTGTCGCGTCCGCCGGTCACCCACCGTCATCCCTGCAGTTCAGCGCCCGGTTTTGGGGAGCGCTGGACACCGAGCGCGCCCGTCCCCGTCCGTGCCGACACGCCGCGCTCGACACGCCGGAGCGGGGACGAAAGTCCTGGTGAGCGGCCGAACCGGCCGGTTCAGAAGAGGGTCGCGCTGCCCCGCCGGCTCAGACAGCGAGCTCTGCGGCCCAGCGCCCGGCGGCCGCGCGCAGCCCGGCCGGGTCGGGCCCGGCCGCCAGGACGTCGCGCGACACAGTCGGGACGACGGCGGTGCCGGGGCCGAACAGCCGGCCCAGGTCGGCCACCGAACCGCCCTGCGCCCCCAGCCCGGGAGCCAGCACCGGGCCGCCGAGGCTCGTGAGGTCGACGTCCAGCTCGCGGAGGGTGGCGCCGACGACGACGCCGAACGACCCGGTCAGGTCGCCCCACCTGCTCATCCGGTCCCGGACGTCGGCCATCGTCGGCATGGGGTCCCCCCACACCCAGTCGGGGGTGTTCCAGCCGCGCACGGTGTCGACCACCGCCTGGGCGACCGACCGCTCCCCCACCACGGCGGCCTGGAGCGTGGCCGCGTCCGGATTCGAGGTGCGGGCGAGGACGAACAGCCCGCCACCGAAGGCGTGCGCCGTGTGGCGGGCGGGCTCCAGCGACTCCGGGCCGAGGTAGGGGCTCACGGTGAGGGCGTCGACCTGCATCGGGTGGTCGTCGCGCAGGTAGGTGGCGTAGGCGGCCATGGTCGACCCGATGTCGCCGCGCTTGGCGTCGAGCAGCACGAGCGCCCCTGCCGCGCGCATCCGGGCGACGGCGTCCTCGAGCACGGCGACCCCGCGGGCGCCGAACCGCTCGTAGAAGGCCATCTGCGGCTTGAGGACGGCGACCTCGCCGGCGAGCGCGTCGACGACCGTGTCGGTGAACCGGCGCAGCCCTTCGAGATCGTCGCCGACGCCCCAGTCCAGGAGCAGTTCCTGGTGCGGGTCGATGCCGACGCACAGCGGCCCACGGGCGGCGACGGCGTCGGCCAGCCGACGCCCGAACGGCACCGTCTCGGACGGCGCGCTCACCGGACCGGCTCCAGCGCGCGGGGCAGGGTCTCCCCCAGCGCCGCGACGCAGTCGCGGGCCAGGTACGGGTTCGCGAACGCCCCGGAGGCCGACTGCACGGCGTCGGCGCCGAGCGCGAACAGCGCCTCGAAGGAGGCCGGGTCGGTGACCCCGCCCATCGCCAGGACGTCGAAGTGCCGGCCGCCGGCCGCCCGCAGCGCGACCAGCCGCCGGGTGAAGTCCAGCGCGGAGTCACGCACCGCGGCCCCGGACAGTCCGGCGAGCTCGCGGCCGGGGAAGGTCGGCTGTCCGTCGCTGCGCACCACCCGGCTCTGCAGGGTGTTGATGCCCGCAACGCCGTCGACCAGCGGCGCCAGCCGGGGCACCAGCGCGGCCAGCCGCGGCCCGTCGAGCCAGGAGAGCTTGGCGACCAGCCCGGTGCGGTCGTCCAGCGCGCGCCGCACGCCCTCGACGACGGCGACGGTCGCGTCGGCGTCCAGGCACAGCGGCGGCTTCACTCCGGACGCAGTGCGGTCCAGCGTGTTCGGGCAGGACAGGTTGAGCTCGACGACGGTCGCGCCGGCCTCCTCCGCCATCCGCGCGGTGCGGGCGAAATCGTCCACCAGGCCGGTCTCCCCGTCGGCCTCTCCCATGACGCTGACCAGCAGCAGCTGGTCGTCGTCGACGGCGGCCACGCAGCGTTCGAGGTCGGCCATCCATTCCCCGGGCGTCGGCGAGGGGACACCGAAGGAGTTGACCGTGCTGACGTCCGGCGAGCCGGGCTGGACCCAGTCCCACGGGTCGGCGGTGACCTCGGCGGCCGCGCCCGGCGGCAGGCTCTGTGTCTGCCGCGGCGCGAAGACCCAGTTCGGCTGGGCGTTCGGCTCGTGGGCGCGGCCGCGGACGGTCTTGTAGGTCAGCACGCTGTAGCCGTTTCCGGCGTTGTGGCGGACCCACTGCTCACCACCGTTGAGCACGCAGGCGGGCACGCCGATCGGGAGACCGACGTCCCGGCCGAGCACCCGCCAGCGACGGTCCCCCGCGCGCGGCCGCTCGTGCAGCCGCGGCCCGGCCGGGGTGGTGAGGTTGTCGCGGTAGGAGCCCAGGACGTCGTAGGCGGGCGTGGGCACCCCGTGGGCGGCGAGCAGGCCGGACCGGCCCGCGAAGAAGGCGACCCGGGTGAGCAGCGGCAGGTCCGCCTCGTCGGCGTCCCCCGCGGCGAGGCGGGCGGCCAGCC
>JALYNA010000553.1 GCA_030773455.1 Actinomycetota bacterium | reverse complement strand
ACCAGGTCCTTGGTGCTGGCCAGGTCGACGATCGCGCCGGTGGGCAGGCCGCCGGACCAGAAGCCGGCGTCGACGGTGCCGTCCTGGATCCCCGCGACGGTCTCGGCGACACCCAGTTGGGCGCGCTCGATGTCGGCCTGCGGGTCGAGGCCGGCCGCCTGCATGATGCGGTCGGCGGTGACCTCCGAGGCCGAGCCGACCGCCCCGGCCGACACGCGCTTGCCGCGGAGGTCCTCCACCGTGGTGATCCCGGTGTCGGCCGTGGTGAAGACGTGCGTGAAGTTGTTGTAGATGTTGCCGAGCGAGCAGATCGGCAGCTTCTCGGTGAAGGTGTTCTGGCCGTTGGCCGCGTCGGAGACCACGTCGCCGAGGCCGAAGGCCAGCTGCGCCTGGCCGGAGGCCAGCAGCTGCATGTTGTCGACCGAGGCGTTGGTCTCCTGGACCGTGACCGTCGTCCCCTGCAGCTCGGAGCTGAGCAGGTTGGCGATGCCGCCGCCGTAGGGGAAGTAGACGCCGCCGGTGCCGCCGGTGGCGAAGGTCAGGGGGCCGCCGGCCTGCGCCGGCTGGCCGCCGCCCGCGCCGCCGCCGGAGTCGCCGCCGCCGCAGGCGCTGAGCAGGAGGGTCGCGGCCAGGGCGGTGCCGAGGAGTCGGCGCGTCGGCCGGGCGGGGATCGGGCTGGAGGTCATCGGTGGCCTTCCGGATCGGTGCGGTGGGGAGCTCCCCGGACCCTGTTCCTCCGTCGTCGGAACGGCTCGGGAGGCGGGGCCGGAGGCGTCGAGCCGAGTGAAGCAGCTCACAAGAACGCTTGTCTACTGTTTACGATCCGTGTGACCATCTCGATGCACACCGACGCGGGAGGTCGAAGTCGAACGTGTCCGGCGCCGACCACATCCACGCCGTCCCGCTGCGCGAGCACGTCTACGGGCGCCTGCAGGAACTGCTCATCGCCCGCACTCTGGCACCCGGTGACCACCTCGTCGAGGAGCGGCTCGCCGCCGAGCTCGGCGTAAGCCGCGGGCCGGTGCGCGAGGCCCTGCAGCGGCTGCACCGCGACGGCTGGATCACGCTGCAGCCGCGCCGCGGCGCGTTCGTCAACCAGCCGACCCGCCAGCAGGTGGCGGAGTTCTTCGAGGCGCGCGAGCTGGTGGAGCGCTCCGCGGCCGAGCTGGCCGCCCGGCGCTGCACCCCCGAGGACGCCGCCGCGCTGCTGTCCATCTGCGACGAGGCCGACGCCGACCTGCTGCGCGGCGTCCCGCCCCTGCAGATGGGCCGGCACACCGCGCGCTTCCACCGCTGTGTGCTGCTCACCGCGCGCAACCACCTGCTGCTGGAGTTCGGCGAGCAGCTCTCCCAGCGCAGCCGCTGGTTCTTCGCCCCTCTGGTCAGCACGATCGCCCCGCGCGCGTGGAGCGAGCACCGCGAGGTGGCCGAGCTGATCTCCGCCGGCCGGGCCGCGGAGGCGGCGGCTGCGATGCGCTCGCACGTCGAGCGGTCCCGCGACTCCTATCTGGACACCCAGCTGGTCGGCGACGGCGCACCCGACCCGGTCGCCTTCCGCCGCACCCGGGCGCCGGTGGGCTCCCGGTCCGGTGCCGCCCCCCGCACGCCTGCCCCCTCCCCTCCCCGAGCATCGGAGACCCTGTGAGCACTGGACGCGTCGTGCTGGTGACCGGAGCCTCGAGCGGCATCGGCCGCGCCTGCGCCGAGGCCTTCCTCGCCGAGGGCGCCCGGGTGGTCGCCGCCGCCCGCCGCACCGAGCGGCTGGCGGACCTCCGCGCCGAGCACGGGGACGCCGTGCTGCCGGTGACCATGGACGTCCGGGACCGCGCGCAGGTCTCGGCCGCGATCGTCTCGCTGCCCGCGGAGTGGACGCCGATCGACGTCCTGGTCAACAACGCCGGGCTGGCCGCCGGGCGCGGGCCGATCCACACCGACGACCCGGAGAACTGGGACCGGATGCTGGACACCAACGTCCGGGGCCTGCTCAACGTCTCGGCCTGCGTGCTGCCCGGGATGGTCGAGCGCGGCTCCGGGCACGTCATCAACGTCGGGTCCAACGCCGGGCGGGAGGTCTACCCCGGGGGCGCGGTGTACTGCGCGACCAAGGCCGCCGTCGAGCGAATCACCCGCGGCATGCGCATGGACGTGCTCGGCAGCGGCGTGCGGATCAGCCAGGTGGACCCCGGCATGGTGGAGACCGAGTTCTCCCTCGTCCGCTTCGACGGGGACGAGGCCTCGGCGCAGGCGGTCTACGACGGGCTGACGCCGCTGTCGGCGGCCGACGTCGCCGACGTCGTCACCTGGATGGCGAGCCGGCCGCCGCACGTCGTCGTCGCCGACGTCCTGGTCTACCCGGTGGACCAGGCCGGGTCCGGCAGGGTCGCCCGCCGCAGCTCGTGAGGCCCCGCTGACCGGAGCGCCGGTGCGGCGGCGCCGGGACTTCCCCGGATGGCGGATGGTGTGGGCGCTGGCCGTCACCGAGACCGTCTCCTACGGGGGCTCTTCTACTCCTTCGCGGTGTTCCTGGTGCCGATGCAGCGCGACCTCGGCGCCAGCACCGCGCAGCTGTCGGGCGCGCTCACCGTGGCCATGGCCGTCAGCGGAGCGGCCGCCGTCGGCGTGGGCCGCTGGCTGGACCGGCACGGGGCCCGCGGGCTGGTGACCGCGGGCAGCCTGCTGGGCGCGGCCTGCGTCGTCGGCTGGTCGCAGGTGCGCACCCTGCCGCAGCTGTACCTGGTGTTCACCGGCATCGGGCTGGCCTGTGCCGCGGTGCTCTACGAGCCGGCCTACGCGGTCATCAACACGTGGTTCCGCCGCGACCGGCGCGCCGCGCTGCTGACCCTCACCGTGGTCGCCGGGTTCGCCTCGACGGTCTTCCTGCCGACGTCGCAGGCCCTCGTCGACGCGCTCGGGTGGCGCCGCGCGCTGCTGGTCCTCGCCGGGCTGGTCGCGCTCTGCGCGGTGCCGCACGCGCTGCTGCTGCGGCGGTCCCCGGCCGACCTCGGCCTGGCCCCGGACGGCGACCCCGACCCCGCGCCGGGGGGCCCGCTGCCGGAG
>JALYNA010000552.1 GCA_030773455.1 Actinomycetota bacterium | reverse complement strand
CTAGGCCGCCGGCGGGTCGGCGGGGGCGACCCGGTGCCGGTGCAGCCGGGACACCACCCAGAGGGTCACGACGACCTCGACGGCGGTGACCGGCAGACCCAGCACGAGGGAGGCGGTACCGAGCAGCTCCACCTCGTCGGCGCGGTAGAGCACCCACTGGACGGCGACGCGGAGCAGGAAGACGGCACCCCACAGCAGCGTCAGCCACGAGTAGGCGCGCACCATGCGCCGGTCGTCGCGCCAGTGCCGCTCGGGCGCCGGATCGGCCGGGCGGGCACCGCCCGGGGCAGCCGGGGCGGGACGGGGGGGCAGCGCGGCGTCGTCCCGGTCGACCCGGCGGCGCAGGCCGGGCAGCGAGGAGGCGGCCATCGAGCCCAGGTGGCTGGGTGCCAGGAACTCCGCGACCACGCCGACCAGCGGCCAGCGGACGGCGATCGAGCCGATCAGCACCACGCCGAGGGCGGCGTTGCGGATCAGCCCGGGCACGAAGAAGTCACGGGCCTGCCCCGACGCGGCGGCGATGGCCACCGCGATCGCGACGCCGAAGAGCCCGCTGACGGCCTGTTGCACGCTCTCCCGGCGCACCAGGCGCCACCCGAAGATCAGGACGGCGGCGGCGACCGCCGCCCCGATGCCGGCGCGCAGCCCGGCCACGGAGTTGGCCACGATGAACGCGACCGTGGGCAGCGTGGCGTCGAGCATGCCGCGCCAGCCGCCGAGCGAGTCCAGGACCAGGTGCCGGTCGAAGGCCACGCCGGCCGGCCCGGTCGCAGCGTCGTCCGTGGCGCGTGCCGGACCGGGACGCCCGTCCCCCTCGGGCGCAGCCGTCACCCGGCGCTCAGCTCGTACCGGGGGTTGTAAATGACCTGCCGCCCGTCGAAGGAGGCGAAGCGGCCGTGCGCGGTGAGCGTGCGTCCGGGCTCGACGCCGGGGATCCGCCGCCGGCCGAGCCACACGAGGGTGACCGATCCGGAGCCGTCGAACAGCTCGGCCTCCAGGGTGGGCACCGTCTCCCGCGGCGTGTAGACCACCGACCTCAGCCGGCCGGTCACGGTGACGACGGCGCCCTTGCGGCAGGCGCTGACCGCTTCGCAGCCGGCGCTCGCCGACTCTGCGCGCAACTCCTCCGCGTCGATGGTGGAATCGTCGGCGGTCAGCCGCTGCAGCGTCCGCGTGAACCAGCCGCCCTGGCGTGTCTGCGTCACGGCTCCAGCGTAGAACCGTCCCGGCTGGTTCCGGCGCGGGACCGCAGCCAGTCGCGGACCAGCGCCCACGGCTCCCCCGCCGGGTCGATGAGCACCATGTGGTCGCCGGGCACCAGCCGCACGTCGACGGCGACCCCCTGCGCCGCGGCCGCCTGCGCGTAGCGGGCGCTCTGCTCGGCCGGGACGACGGCGTCACCGGTGCCGTGCACGCACAGCAGGTCGGCACCGGCCGGCACCAGCCGAACCGGGTCGGCCGCCGCGTAGCGGTCCGGGGCATCGGCGGGCTCCGCGCCGAGGAGGTCCTGCACCGCACCGCCGCCGAGGCGCTGCGCCGCGGCGCGTTCGAGGTCGAGCACGCCGGCCTGGAGGACCGCGGCGGCCGGCCGGATCCGTGGGCGCGCGCCTGGGGCCCCCTCGGGCAGTCGTGCCCGGCCGGCGGCCCACGCGGCGAGGTGCCCGCCGGCGGAGTGACCGACGACCGCGACGTCGGTGAGGTCGACCCGGCCCCCGTCCGGGAGGTCCGGCAGGGAGTCCAGGGCGGCCGCGACATCCTCGAGGGTGGCCGGCCAGCCACCGCCGGCCCCGACCCGGCGGTACTCGACGGCGACGGCGGCGAAGCCGGCGGCGGCCAGGTCCGCAGCCAGCGGCCGGGCCAGCTCGATGCCGTACGCGGCCCGCCAGAAGCCGCCGTGCAACACGACCACGACCGGTGCGGGGCCCGCGCCGGTCGTGGTGCTCGACAGCCCGGCGGAGCCGGTCCGCTCCTGCACCGGAGGTGGGAGGGTCAGCTCGACGAACTGGTCGCGGTGCGGGCCGTAGGCGGTGCGGACGGCTCTCACGCGCCGGGCGGGCCGGCGGGCCGGCGGGCGGCGGCCTGCTGGGCGGCCACCTGCGCCGCGGCGTGCGGAGGGAGGGTGAGCGGCAGCTGCTCGCGGACCGGCATCGGCGCGGTGCCGCGGACGACGACGATCTGCCGGAAGGCCTGCTCCAGCACGGCGGCGGCCTCCGGGCGCTCCGCCGCCGAGCCGCTGATCATGCCGCGCAGGAACCAGCGCGGGCCGTCGACGCCGATGAAGCGGGTGGGACGGCGCACCGGTGCGAGGGTCGGCTGACCGGGCTGGGCCGGCGGGTTGGCCCGCACGAAGCCGGTCAGCTCCGGCCCGAACGGGCCCTCCACCTCGTGCAGGGAACCGCCCTGGTCGGAGGCGCTGCGGGCGAGGTCGGCACGGACGTCGTCCCAGATGCCACCGGCCCGGGGTGCGGCGAACACCGCTACCTGCAGCAGCGAGTCGCCGTGGCGCAGCGTGGCGCCGATGACCTTCTGCTGGGCGTTGACGTCGACCCGCAGCCCCGTGCCGGGGACGGCGGGCAGCTGCAACGAGCCCAGGTCCATGCGCGCGACGCCGTCGTCGGGGGCGTCGGCGGAGTCCCACGGCCCGCTGGTCTCCGCGACCTCGCGCACCTTGTGCTGCGGCTCTGGGGGCACCCCGCGCTCGCGCAGGCTGCGGTCGATCCGGTTGCGTCGCCGTCCGAACGGCATGTCACTCGGTTCCCTTCACTGGACGGGGAGCGTGCCCGCCGGTCGACCCGTGACCCCCGGCCCCGCGCACGCTCCCCGGCAGCTGCTCGACCGGCACGAACCGGGCGCGCACGACCGGCTGCACCACGAGTTGCGCGACGCGGTCGCCCCGGCGCAGCGTGAGCGGCGTCGTGGGGTCGAGGTTGACCAGGTTGACCTTGATCTCCCCGCGGTAGCCGGCGTCGATGGTGCCCGGGGCGTTCACCAGGGACAGGCCCATCCGGTGGGCCAAGCCCGAGCGCGGGTGGACGAAGCCGGCGTAGCCCTCCGGGATGGCCACCGCGACGCCGGTGCCGACCAGCGCGCGCTGCAACGGCGCCAGCTCGACGTCCTCGGCGATGGCCAGGTCGGCCCCGGCGTCACCGGGTAGGGCGTAGGCGGGGACGGCGTCCTCCGGGGAGGTGAGCCGCACCGGCACCTCCACCTCGGGGACGGCAGGGAGGGCGGGATCGGGCACGTCCGCGACCCTAGCCGCGCCGCCGCCCGTCCCCTCCCCGGTGTCCCCGAGCTCGCGAGGAGCCCCTGCTTCAGGCGCGGGGCCGGCGCAGGTCGGCGAGCACCCGCCGGGCCAGCGCCTCGGTCGCCCGCCGGTTGGCCCGGCCACCGAGGGCCGCGCCGACGAGGAAAGGAGCCGCCCCCGGGACGCTGCGGGCCATCCGCCGGGTCATCCGGCGACTCAGCGTGCGCAGACCGGCCGATCCCAGGACGGCGCCCAGGCCCGGGACCACGGCCTCGTCGACGGCCCGCTGCTGCGTCCAGCTGGACAGGTAGGCCAGCGCGCGGGCGCGGGCGTCCCCCGGGGCGGGACGCCCGTGCAGCTCGTGCAGCTCGCCGAGCAGGACGACCTCGACGGCGGCGGTGAGCACCGTCTCCGCACCGAGCTCCAGCGGCAGCGCCAGCAGCGAGGCCGGGGCCAGCCAGTGGGCCGTGGACAGCGCGCCGGTGGCCGCGCCGATGCCGGACGTCACCGTCGCGGCCCGAGCGACGAGTGCGTCGGCGATCTCGTCGTCGGACGCCCCGGGGTGGGCGGCGCGCAGCTGCGCGGCGTGGCGGATGGGCAGCAGGGGCGCTGCGGCGGCCAGCAGGTCGCCCAGCAG
>JALYNA010000551.1 GCA_030773455.1 Actinomycetota bacterium | reverse complement strand
CGAAACCGCCGGCCTTGAGGCTGATCAGGAAGATCGGGGCCCGCCCGCCGCGGAACTCGTCGATCCGCTGCTGCCGGTTGCGGGTCCTGCCGTCCAGGTAGGTGTAGGGCAGGCCGTGGGCGTCCAGCCGGTTGCGGACGGTGCGCAGGAAGCCGGTGAACTGGCTGAACACCTCACCGGCCAGTCGCACGGCCGCGCCGGTCGCCGTCACCAGGGCCACGTCGGCGTCCACGACCTGCTGCAGGGCCGGCCACAGCGCCGGCCCGAACTCCTCGAGCCGCACCGGGACGTCGCCCGAGCCGTAGCCGTAGTACCCGGGGTAGCCGTCGGCGGTCTGGTGGGCGCGGTAGAGGGCACGCAGTGCCGAGCTCTGCGCAGGATCCCGCTGGGAGTAGTAGTCGTACTCGAGCTTGCGCCAGGACACCCCGGTGCGGATCCAGCGGCCCTTGGCGCCCGGGACGACCGGGCGCAGCCGCACGCTCAGCCGGGGGCCGGTCGCCTCCACCTCAAACTGCAGTCCGAGCGCGGTGCCCCTCCGGTCCGGGGGCGCTGCCGCCTGGACCAGGTCGGCCAGCGCCCGCTCCCAGTCCGGCCCCGGAGACCGACCTGACGCCGGTGGCTCGTCGAGCGACGCGCGCGTGACGAGGAGGACGGCGGCGACGTGCTTGCAGTCCAGCCCGACCGGGCAGCTGCACTCTCCCCACCACCTGGCCTCGCCGTCGTCGTACTCGGCGACGGTGGTGTAGGGCTGCGGGCCGCCGCCGGTCACCGAGGCGCCGAGCTGGCCGAGCGGCGCGAGTAGGACACCGCGGACACGCGGCCCTGTTCGGCGTACACGGCACCGCGCCGGAACGTCGCCTCCCCCACCGAGCGGCGGATGACGGCATCGGCGAGCCTCGGCCTCAACTCCTCGAACACGCCTCCGAGGCAAGGGAGCTGGCCGACCGTCCGGCCCGGTCGGCGGAGGGACGGCCGGACCTGTGGACGACGGGTTCCGGCTGTGGACGGCGGCTCTTCGATCGTCAGGGAGGGGGAACAGCGGCGCGAGGTCCGGGAACACGGGGAAGTGGCGGACGTCCAGGCTGGCCAGCAGGCGCGTCACCTCTCGACGCCCAGCCGAGCGCATGCCGCTGCAGTCCTGGGGCCCGGCGGAGCCTGGGTACAGTCGCCCTGCCACCGCGGGAGCCCGGCGAACCGGGCTGAGAAGACGGCTGAGTCGGCCGCTGACCGCCACAACCTGATCCGGGTCATACCGGCGTAGGAAGGGGACGGCCATGACGGCTCCCATCAGCACACCCACCTCGACGACTCCCGCGGCCAGCCGCAAGACCTACCTGTCGGGTCCCCGCCCGGACATCCGGGTGCCCATGCGGGAGGTCGTGCTCACCACCGGGGACTCCGTCGTCCTCTACGACACCTCCGGGCCGTACACCGACCCCGCGTACCAGGCCGATGTCCGCCGGGGCCTGCCCGCGCTGCGGGCCTCGTGGATCGCCGAGCGGGGCGATACGGAGAGCTACGCCGGCCGCCCCGCCCGACCGGAGGACGACGGCCGCAAGCCCGGGGACCTGCGCAACCTCGACGCCGTGTTCCCGGTGGAGGGACGGCGCCCGCTGCGCGGTACCGGCGGCGAGGCCCTCACCCAGCTGGCCTACGCGCGGCGCGGGGTCGTCACCGCGGAAATGGAGTTCGTGGCGGTGCGGGAGGGCGTCGCGCCGGAGAAGGTCCGCGAGGAGGTCGCCCGCGGCCGGGCGGTGATCCCCGCCAACGTCAACCACCCGGAGTCCGAGCCCATGCTCATCGGCCGCGAGTTCCTGGTGAAGGTCAACGCCAACATCGGCAACTCCGCCGTCGCCTCCTCCATCGAGGAGGAGGTGGACAAGATGACCTGGGCCACCCGCTGGGGCGCCGACACCGTCATGGACCTCTCCACCGGCCGCAACATCCACACCACCCGCGAGTGGATCCTGCGCAACTCCCCGGTCCCCATCGGGACGGTCCCGATCTACCAGGCGTTGGAGAAGGTCGGCGGCAAGGCCGAGGAGCTCTCCTGGGAGGTCTACCGCGACACGGTGATCGAGCAGTGCGAGCAGGGCGTGGACTACATGACCGTGCACGCCGGCGTGCTGCTGCGCTACGTGCCCCTGACCGCGCGGCGCAAGACCGGCATCGTCAGCCGCGGCGGGTCGATCATGGCTGCCTGGTGCCTGGCCCACCACGAGGAGAACTTCCTCCACACCCACTTCGCCGAGCTGTGCGAGATCCTGCGCGCCTACGACGTCACCTTCTCCCTCGGCGACGGGCTGCGGCCGGGCTCGGTGTACGACGCGAACGACGAGGCCCAGCTGGCCGAGCTGCGCACGCTAGGCGAGCTCACCACCGTCGCCTGGGAGCACGACGTTCAGGTCATGATCGAGGGTCCCGGGCACGTGCCGATGCACAAGATCAAGGAAAACGTGGACCTGCAGCTCGAGCTGTGCCACGAGGCGCCTTTCTACACGCTGGGCCCACTCACCACCGACATCTCCCCCGGCTACGACCACATCACCTCGGCCATCGGCGCGGCGATGATCGCCTGGCACGGGACGGCGATGCTGTGCTACGTGACGCCGAAGGAGCACCTCGGCCTGCCCGACCGCGACGACGTCAAGGAGGGCATGATCGCCTACAAGATCGCTGCGCACGCCGCGGACCTGGCCAAGGGACACCCCGGCGCCCAGGCCTGGGACGACGCGCTCTCCGACGCGCGGTTCGAGTTCCGGTGGGAGGACCAGTTCAACCTGGCCCTCGACCCGGACACGGCGCGCTCGATGCACGACGAGACGCTGCCGGCGGCCCCGGCCAAGACCGCGCACTTCTGCTCGATGTGCGGCCCACACTTCTGCTCCATGCGGATCAGCCAGGACGTCCGCCGGTTCGCCGAGCAGCGTGGTCTGGACGACGCGGAGGCCATCGAGGCGGGGATGCGGGAGAAGGCCGCCGAGTACGCCGACCGCGGCGGGCGGCTGTACCTGCCGCTGGCCGAGTAGGCCCGGCTGTGCGGGAGTGGCCGCGGCCGGTGCCGCTGATCGGTGACCCGACCTCGGCGTCGCAGCGGGCCGCCGACCCCGCCGGCTGGGCGATGGACCCGGCCGTGCGGGACGGCCTGCAGGAGGTGATCGGTGCCCGCCGCGACGTCCGCCGGTTCCGGCCCGACCCCGTCCCCGGTGACGTGCTGGAGCGGGTCCTGGCCGCGGCGCACGCCGCCCCGTCGGTCGGGCACAGCCAGCCGTGGCGCTTCCTGGTCGTGCAGGACCCGGAGATCCGGGACCGGGCCGCGGTGCTCACCGACCGGGAGCGGCTGCGCCAGGCCGCACAGCTCCAGCCCGATGCCGCCCGCCGGCTGCTCGACCTGCAGTTGGAGGGCGTGCGGGAGGCGCCGCTCGGCGTGGTCGTCTGCTGCGACCGGCGCACGCCCGCGGCCGGGGTGCTGGGCCGGGCCACCTTTCCCGACGCGGACCTGTGGAGCTGCGCGGCGGCGATCCAGAACCTGTGGCTCGCCGCCCGCGCCGAGGGCCTCGGCCTGGGCTGGGTCACGCTGTTCCGGCCCGAGGAGCTGGCCGGCCTGCTCGGCCTGCCGGACGGCGTCGTGACACTTGGCTGGCTGTGCCTCGGCTGGCCCGACGAGCGGCCACCCGCCCCCGGCCTGGAGCGGGCCGGGTGGTCCCGGCGGCTGCCGCTGGCCGACGTCGTGCTGCACGACCGGTGGCCCGAGGACGGCGGCGCGCCGGCCGCACCGCCGTCCGCCCTCCGTGCGCCGAACCGGCACGCGGTCGTGTCGGCCCGTGACCAGGCCGACCGGCTGCTGACCCCACCGGGCTCGCTCGGGGTCCTCGACCGGGCCGTGGACCAGCTGGTCGCGTTCGGCGGCGCCGCCGTCTCCGCGGGCACCCTGGTCCTGGCGGCCGCCGACCACCCCGTCGCCGTCCACGGGGTGTCGGCCTACGACCCGCGGGTGACCCGGGACGTCGCCCGCGCCAGCGTCGCCGGCACCTCCCTGGGGGCCACGGCCGCCCGGACCGCCGGCCTCGGCCTGCACGTGGTGGACGCCGGGGTCTCCGGCGACCCGGTGCCCGGGGCGACGGCGCTGCGCCCGGCCGCCCCGTGCGGGGACCTCGTCGACCGCCGGGCCATGACGCCGGAGGACACCCGGCGGCTGCTCGACGCCGGTCGCGACCTGGGCCACGTAGCGGCGGGCGGGGGGCTCGTGGCTCTGGGCGAGGTCGGCGTCGGCAACACCACCGTGGCGGCCGCGCTGGCCTGCGCGCTCCTGGACGCCGACCCCGCCGACCTCACGGGGCTGGGCTCGGGTGCCGACGCCGCCGTCCTCGAGCGCAAGCGGCGGGTGGTGACCACGGCCGTCGCCCGCGCGCGGCGGGAGTCCCCTCCGGCGGGGAGGGACCCGCTCGTGGCCCTGTCCGAGCTCGGCGGCCCCGAGCTCGCCGTCCTGGCCGGGGTGGTGCTGGGTGCGGCCGCGGCCGGGTCGGCCGTGGTGCTCGACGGCTACGCCACCTCGGTCGCCGCCCTCGCGGCCGTGCGGCTGGAGCCCGGTGTGCAGGCCGCCCTGGTCGCCGGGCAGCGCAGCCGCGAGCGCGGGCACGAGCTGGTCCTCCAGGAGCTGGGCCGCGAGCCGCTGCTGGACCTGCGGATGCGCGCCGGCGAGGGCGTCGGCGCGGCCCTGGCCGCCGGGCTGCTGCTGGCCGGGCTGCGGCTGCGCCGGGAGACCGCCCGGGTCGACCACTGAGCGGCTCCACCATCGCCCACCGTCTCTGGTCAGTCGAGCGCGAAGGCGGGCTCCAGACCGGCGATCATCGGGAAGTGGCGCACGTTCAGGGTCGCCAGTTCCAGTCCGTTGACGTCTGCGACGGCCGCGACCAGGTAGTCACCGAGGCCGATGCCGCTGTGCGACCGGCGGTAGCGGCGCATGAACTCCGCGGCTCGCCAGCCGACCTGCGCGGTCACCGGGAAGACGTCGAAGCTCGACAGCAACCGCGCGACCTCCCGGCGCTCCGGCGGCCGCATGCCGCCGACCACCTCGATCACCGTGACGGGGCTCGTAGCCAGCCGCCCGGTCCGGCGCCGAGCCGCCAGCAGCCAGTCCCGGGCCGCCGGTACCCCCCGCAGGTGGGCGATCAGGACGTCGCTGTCGAGCAGGATCACGATCGGCGGATCTGCTCCAGGTGGGCCGCCCGGGCGTCCGGGCGCCGGAGGGCGGGCACGTCGTCCCCGGCGCAGACGGCGAACGACTCCTCGATGGCAGCGATCTCTCCGTCGAGGTCCACCGGTGCACCTAAGACGCCGCGGTCGACGAGTCGGCGGACCAGCTCGGCCCGGGAGATGCCCTCGGCGCGGGCGACCGCGTCCAGGGCTGCGGTCTGGGCGTCGTCCAGGTAGATGTTGGTCCGCCGCATACACCAGAACATACATCGCAGGGCGGCCCGGTCGCCCGTCAAGCGCTGAAGAGCCCGGTGATGTCCTCGGCGGTCAGCGTGCCGGAGAGCGCCCGGTCGTCGTCGTCCATCACCCGGGCGAACAGGTCGCGCTTGCGCTCCTGGAGGGCCAGGACCTTCTCCTCGATGGTGCCCGCCGCCACCAGCCGGTAGACCATGACGGTCTTGTCCTGGCCGATGCGGTGGGCGCGGTCGACCGCCTGGGCCTCCACCGCCGGGTTCCACCACGGGTCGAGCACGAAGACGTAGTCGGCCTCGGTGAGGTTCAGCCCGAAACCGCCGGCCTTGAGGCTGATCAGGAAGATCGGGGCCCGCCCGCCGCGGA
>JALYNA010000550.1 GCA_030773455.1 Actinomycetota bacterium | reverse complement strand
GCGCCAAGCCGCGCAAGCGGGGCGGCGGGCACGGCGGGGCGGCGGCGTCGGGCGAGTCCCTGACCAGCCCGATGCAGGGCACGATCGTCAAGGTCGGCGTCTCCGACGGCGACACCGTGGCCGAGGGCGACCTGGTCGTCGTCCTGGAGGCGATGAAGATGGAGCAGCCGATCACCGCGCACAAGGGGGGCACGGTGAGCGGCCTGTCCGCCGAGGTGGGCGCCACGGTGACCAGCGGGGCGGTCATCTGCACCATCGCCGACGCCGGATAGCCCCCCGGCACGCACGAGGGCCCGCCCCCGGATCCCCGGGAGCGGGCCCTCGTCGGCCCCGTCCCGAGGCTCACCCCGAGCCTGCGAGGGGTGAGGAGGACGGGGTCCTTTCTCAGCCGGTGGTCGTCTCGATCCGCCCGTCGGTCCGCTCGGTGACCGTGCCGAACTGGAAGCGGACCTGCCAGCCGCTCCCGTCGGGCAGCCGGGCGTGGTCGGTGACCGGGAAGCCGAGCGGCCCCGCCGGTCCCCCGTTCGCCAGCCAGTGGGAGAGGATCCCGCCCCGGACGGCGTGCGCCCCGGTGGACGGCGACCTGTAGACCGACCCGCCGGCGAACTGCGAGGCTCGGCCGCCGGGCAGCGACAGCTCGTCACTGGTCGGGTACCCCAGCGGCCCGGTCTGCGCACCCAGCTCCCGCCAGCGCGCCAGGATCGATCCCACCACCACGTGCGCACCCGTCCGCGGCGACCAGTAGACGACCCCGCGCTGCAGCCGCACCAGGGCACCCGTGCCGTCCGCCGTCCCACCGTCGTCGGCGACCGGGAAACCCAGCGCCGCCGGCCCGCCGGCAGCCACGTAGCGCTGCAGGATGGCCCCGCGCACCAGGCGGGGACCGGTGGCCGACGACCAGTAGACCGACCCGCCGGCGAAGTGCGACACCCGGCCGCCGAGTACCGGCAGCTCGTCACTGGTCGGGTACCCCAGCGACCCGGTCTGCGCCCCCAGGGACCGCCAGCGGTCCAGGATGGCGCCACGGACCACGTGCGCACCGGTGCGCGAGGACCAGTAGACGGCCCCACCCTGCAGCCGCACCAGCGCACCAGTGCCGTCCGCCGTCCCACCGTCGTCGGCGAGCGGGAAACCCAGCGCCGCCGGCCCGCCGGCGGCCACGTAGCGCTGCAGGATCGCCCCACGCACCATCCGCGGCCCCGTCGCCGGCGACCAGTAGACCGAACCGCCGGTGAACGCGGTGAAGGCACCGCCCGCGACCGGTGCGTCGCCGCCCACCGGGAAGCCGAGCGTGCCGCGCAGCTCCCGCCAGCGCGCCAGGATCGCCCCGCGGACGACGTGCGCCCCCGTCGACGGCGACCAGACGATGTCGCCCGCCGGGAAGGAGACGGTGCGTCCGGTGGTGCTCCCGAGGGTGAGGGCGGTCTCCTCGCCCAGGGGGTAGCCCAGCCACGTGGGTCCGGCGAGCAGCTCGTACCGGTGGGCGACGGCCGGGCTGAGCAGGGTGACCCGCCCGTTGACGGGGTTCCAGTACAGCGAGCCGTTCGCGTAGGCCCGGCGGCAGCCGCCGTCGCGCAGCCCGCAGATGCGGGTGGTCGTGGGCTCGCCGAACGCCGCGCTGCCTCCGAGCCGCTCGTAGGCGGCGTCGATCGGGTGCGGCACGCCCGAGGCCGCGACGCGCAGCCGGGCGCCGGAGGACGTGGCCTCCAGCAGCGTGACGGTGAAGGTGCCGCCGCCGAAGGACACCGGCGCGCCCGCCGGCAGGGCGACGGCGAGGTCCCCCGGCCAGCCGCTCTGCGGAGAGGGGGTGGGGTCCAGCAGGAACGAGGTGTCCCCCTTGACGTCGACCACCCGCCGCAGCAGGACGCCGGACTGCAGGCCCGGCCAGGACTCCGGCGTGCCCAGCCAGGCGTCCCGTCCGGTCGGCGTGCGGTACTCGAGCCAGTACTCGTCGCCGTCGGCCTCGGTGAACCGCAGCGCCCGGGTGCCCGTCCGGGTCTCCAGCGGCGCGACGGTGTAGTCGGTGGTGGGAGCCCCGGGGGTGATCTGCGGTGACGAGCCGCTCGGCAGCACCCCGAGCCGCGCCGCGTGGACGGTGTTCAGCGAGCCGACCGGCCCTCCGGAGGCGCCCATGACGTCGTAGAGGTCGAGGTACTCGGCGCGGGCACAGGCCAGGGCCCCGGGCTCCTCCATCCGGCTGTCGCACAGCAGCTCCGAGGCGTGGCCCAGGCCGAGGTTGTGGCCGAACTCGTGGGCCACCACGGACAGCTCGGTCGCCTGCACGTAGGACAGCCCGCCGGAGCCGATCCCGGTCCCGATCGTGCCGAGTCCGTAGGCGCAGCCCGGCGAGTCGACCGGCACGTACACCAGCAGGTGCCGGCCCGGCTCCCAGGTCCACCCGGAGCGGGTCGCGGCCTCCTGCCAGAGCGCGAAGGGGTCGCTGCAGCCCACGGTGGACGGGGTGGTCCAGTCGTGTCCGGCCACCACGCCGAGGCGGACGGCACCCTCGGTCTGCTCCGACCAGAAGCCGGCGACCGGGCCGTTCACCACGTCGACCACCTGGGCCAGGGTCGTCGCGTCGCGGACGGATCCCTGCGGCTCCAGCATCACCACGGTCACCTCGTGGTTGACCGGGGCGGTGGCCTCGGCCGTGGCCGGCGCCGTGGCCTCGGCGGTGGCCGGCGCCGTGGCCTCGGCCGGGGCGTCGAGCACCTCGGCAGCCAGCACCTCCTGCGCGGGCGCCAGGTCGGTGGCGACCACTTCGTCGGCCACCGGTTCGCCCAGCGTCACCTCGACGGTGGCGCCGGTCGGGATGTCCTCGACGTCCTCCGTGGGCACCCGCACGGCTTCGCCGGAATCCGTCTGCACCCAGCTGATCAAGTCGTCGGCGTGACCGTCGGTCGGCTGGGGGGCCGCCGACGGGAAGGGGTCCGCGTAGCCCTGCACCAGCTCACCGACGACCGTGTCGCCGGGGGCGGGCGCCTGCTCGGCGGCGGCCGGCGGTACGACGAGCACCGGGAGGACGGCGGCGGTCGCGACGGCGAGGGCGAGCAGCCGGGGAGGGCGCAGAGAGGGCACGGACGGTCTCCAAGCGAGAGGGGCGGTCCCCTCTTCGGCAGGTCGGACCGACAACTGGAGGCGGACGGTCAGTCCCCGGCCCCCGCCCCACGCTTCCGGGTGACCGTCCAGCCGGTGAGCACGAGGGCGCCCAGGCCCGCGGCGGCCGCGGCCGGCGGAGCCCAGCCGGTGCGGGAGGCGGTCCGGACC
>JALYNA010000549.1 GCA_030773455.1 Actinomycetota bacterium | reverse complement strand
GCTGCTCGGTACCGCCTCCCTCGTGCTGGGTCTGCCGGTCACCGCCGTCGAGGTCGTCGTGACCCTCTGGGTGGTGTCCCGGCTGCACCGGCACCGGGTCGCCCCCGCCGACCCGCCGGCGGCCTAGGCTAGCGGCACCCTCCAGGGCATCCCCGAGCTTGCGAGGGGACCCCCAGGAGGGGGTCGTCCTTCACGGCGTGGGGGAGAGCACCTGCTGCAACTGCTCCTCGCCGTCGGCGTGGGTGACGAACAGCAGCTCGTCGCCGGCCTCGAGCGGCTCGTCGGGCGTGGGGGTGATGACCCGGTCGCCCCGCAGGACGGCGGTCAGCACGGTCTCCCGCGGCAGCGGCACCTCACGCAGCGGCTTGCCCACCCAGGGGGTGTCCTCGGCGAGGGTGATCTCGACCAGGTTCGCCGCGCCCTTGCGGAAGCTCATCAGCCGGACGACGTCGCCGACGGTCACTGCCTCCTCGACCAGCGCGGCGAGCACCCGGGGGGTGGAGACGGCGACGTCCACGCCCCACGCCTCGGTGTAGAGCCACTCGTTGCGCGGGTCCTTGACCCGGGCGACGACGCGGTTGACCGCGAACTCGGTCTTGGCCAGCAGCGAGACCACCAGGTTGGCCTTGTCGTCACCGGTGGCGGCCACGACGACGTCGCAGGTGGCCAGCTGCGCCTCCTCCAGGGAGGAGACCTCGCACGCGTCGGCCTGCACCCACTCGGCGCCGGGCACCGCCCGCGTGCGGACCTTGCGGCCGTCCTTCTCGATGAGCATCACGGCGTGCCCGTTGGAGAGCAGCTCCCCGGCGATCGAGCGTCCGACGGCACCCGCGCCCACGATGGCGACCCGCATCAGTGTCCCTCCCCTCCGGGGCCCTGCTCCACGACCTCACGCACCTGCTGGCTGATGGCGTCGGTCGCGGCGACCACGAGCTGGTCGCCGTCCTGCAGCACGGTGCCCGTGGTGGGCAGCTGCGCCTCGCCGAAGCGGACCAGCCAGGCGGCCCGTGCCCCGGAGGCGGCCTCCAGGTCGGCCAGCCGGTGCCCGACCCACGGATCGGTGACGGTGACCCGCATGAGCAGCACCTCCCCGGTCGGCTCCCGCCACAGCTCGCTGACCTTCACGGCGAGCAGCTCGCGCAGCAGCCGGTTCACCGTCCACGGGACGGTCGCCACGCTGGGGATGCCCATGCGCTCGTAGACCTCGGCGCGCCGGGAGTCGTAGATGCGGGCCACGACGTGCTGGACGCCGAAGGTCTCGCGGGCGACGCGGGCGCTGATGATGTTGGAGTTGTCGCCGCTGCTCACCGCGGCGAAGGCGCCGGCGGAGTCGATGCCGGCGTCGAGCAGCGTCTGGCGGTCGAAACCCAGGCCGGTGACCTGGCGGCCGGCGAAGTCGGGACCCAGCCGGCGGAAGGCCTCGGGGTCCTGGTCGATCACGGCCACGCTGTGGCCGACCTCCTCGAGCCGGCGGGCGATCGCCGACCCGACGCGGCCGCAGCCCATCACGACCACGTGCACGGGGTTCTCCAACTCGCAGGTGCGGTGCGCCGGCGTCCCAGCCCGCGCGTGTCCGGCCGCGAAGCTACACCGGGCCGCGGCCCACAGCGCCGCAACTCACCCTCCCGGCGGGGGCGCGGGGGCTCCGCGCGTCCGTACCATCGCCGCCGTGCCAACCCTGTCCGACCTCGGACAACTCCCCAAGCGCCTGGTCCTGGGCCGCCCCGTCCGCAGCGACCGGCTCGGGGAGTCCCTGCTGCCCAAGCGCCTGGCGCTGCCCATCTTCGCCAGCGACCCGCTCTCCTCCGTGGCGTACGCCACGCAGGAGATTCTCATCGTGCTCACCCTGGCGGGGACGGCGTACCTGTACCTGACCCCGTGGCTGGCCGTCGCCGTGGTCGTCCTGCTGACCACGGTGGTCCTGTCCTACCGGCAGGTCGTGCGCGCCTACCCCTCGGGCGGGGGCGACTACGAGGTGGCGATCAAGAACCACGGGCAGTTCGCCGGCCTGGTGGTGGCCAGCGCGCTGCTGGTCGACTACGTGCTCACCGTCGCGGTGTCGGTGTCGGCCGGCACCGACAACATCATCTCGGCCTTCCCGACGCTCAACGAGCACCGCGTCCCCATCGCCGTCGGGCTGGTGGCGCTCCTGTCGGCGATGAACCTGCGGGGGGTCCGGGAGTCCGGGCGGACCTTCGCCGTCCCCACGTACCTGTTCATCAGCGGGATCATGGTGCTGATCGTCACCGGCATGCTGCGCCACTTCCTCGGCGACGGGCTGAGCGCCGAGAGCGCGCCGTACACGATCACCCCGGAGCCGGGCTACGAGCAGGTCACCGGCCTGGCGCTGCTGTTCTTCGCGCTGCGGGCCTTCGCCTCCGGCTGCACCGCCCTGACCGGCGTGGAGGCGATCGCCAACGGTGTCCCGGCGTTCAAGCCGCCGAAGAGCCGCAACGCCGCCACCACGCTGGCGCTGATGGGGGCCATCGCGGCGGTCATGTTCTCCGGCGTCACCGCCCTGGCGCTGATGGCCGACGTCAAGTACGCCGAGCACCCGTGCGACCTGGAGGGCTTCACCGCCTGCGAGACCGAGCCGCAGCGGACGGTCATCGCCCAGATCGCCGCGGCGACGTTCGGCGGGG
>JALYNA010000548.1 GCA_030773455.1 Actinomycetota bacterium | reverse complement strand
GGCCGCGGCCGCGCACATGGACGGCGAGGCGCCGTTCGTGCCGTGGTCGCCCAAGGGCGGACTGGAGCGCCGGGCGCTGGACTCGCTGGACGACCCGCGCGCTGCCCGCACGGTCCGGCAAGTGCTGACCACGGGCCTCGACGCGGAGGGCCCGGTGCACCGCGACCGGCTGGTGCGGCTGACCGCGGGCGCCTTCGGGCTGTCCCGGGTCAGCGAGGGCCGCCGCGACGCGCTGCTGCGGCTGCTCCCGGACGGCGTCGTCGACGGCGAGTTCGTCTGGCCCGAGTTGCTGGACCGGGACGACTGGACCGGTTTCCGCCGCCAGGCGGCCAGTGCCGACCGCCCCCTGCAGCACGTCGCGCCCGAGGAGGTCGGCAACGCCATGGCGGCGCTGTGCCGGGCCGCCGCGGAGCTGACCGAGGACGAGCTGTTCGTGCGCACCGCCGAGGTCTTCGGCTACCGCCGCCGGACGCCGTCCCTCGTCCCGCTGCTGCAGGCCGCGCTGAGCCGGGCGCTGGACGCCGGCCGGCTGGTCCGGTCGGACTCCGGGTTGCTGACCGCCCCCTGACCTGTTCCGCACCGGCCGTCGGTCCGGCAGGTAGAACGACGGTCGCGACGGTGGGGTCATCGCGCCGCAGCAGCGCCCGCGCCCATCCCCCGCCGCTCGGGCCGTCGACGAGGGCCGCGACCGCGACGGACGCGTCGACGACCAGGGTCACGAACGGTCGGCGTCCCTCGCCCCGAGGATCGCCTCGCGGGCAACCGCGTGCCGGTCGCCCGGACCCGCTTGGCCACCGAGTCCCACAGCTCGTCGGGGTCCGGGCGCGCGGCGAGCGCCGTCGGCAGTCCTGGCACGTACTCCTGGAGCGCCTGCCCGCCCGGGCGGCGACCACGTCGCGGGTCTCGTCCGGGACCCCACGGATCGTCATGGACACCGGCATGACTTCGTTCCGGCAGCGCGACATGCACTCCGTATGCAAGACCGCCGCCTCGCTGCCGGTCTGACGGGAGCCGGTGAGGACTGCGGCGAGAACCCTTCTCCCTGGTCGTTCAGTCCCCTGCCAAGGCGCCGGTCGGCTCGGGCTCCGCGCCGGCACCCACCGCCGTGGGAGCGGCCTGCCCCGGCGCCGGGGCCACCGACGGGGTCGACTCCGGGGCCGGCGCCTGCCCGGGCACGGGCAGCTCTCCGGATCCCGGCGCCGGCGCCGCCGCGAGCGGCCGTCGGGCCGTGCCGTCGGGAGCCAGTTCCAGCATCCCACCGGCGAAGGACTGCCGGGTCACCCCGTCCGGGTCGGCGCCGGCCGGCGAGAGCGGCCGGCCGATTCCGGCGTCGCCGCCCTCGGTTTGCCACGTCGTGGCGAAGGCGCCCAGGACCGGGATCGCTCCCTGGGGGGTCGTGTAGAGCACGCCGCCGGTGAACCGGGTCCACGAGGTACCGCTGGCCGTGCCGGTGTTCTGCCCGCTGAGGGGGTAGCCGAGGACCCCCTTCTGCCGCCCCAGCGCCACCCAGGCGTCCCGGACAGCGCCCCGGATCACCTGGGCACCGCCCTGCCCGGTCCAGGCGATGGTGCCACCGGTGAACTCCTGCCAACTCCCGGCGGCCGTCGTGACGACGCCTGCCTTCGGGTAGCCCAGCACCCCCCTCTCCCAGCCCAGCGAGGCCCACCTGTCACGGATCGGGCCGTTCATCACGACCTGGGCCCCCGTGGCGGAGCTCCAGTAGATGTGCCCCCTCTGGAAGGACTGCACCACGCCCCGACCGTCGGGGAGCTTCCACTCCTCGCCGATCGGATAGCCCAGGGGTCCGTTCTCCCAGCCCGTCGAGGCCCACCTGTCGCGGATCGCACCCGGGTACACGACGCGCGCACCGGAGGCGGCAGACCAGTAGATGTAGCCCTTCTGGTACGCCTGCCGCACGCCACGCCCGCCGGAGAGGAGGACCTCGTTGCCGGTCGGGTACGCGAGCGAGCCGGTCTCCCGCCCGCTGATGTTCCACTTGTTCCGGATCGCTCCGCGCACCTCGTGGGCACCGGTGGTGGGGCTCCAGTAGATCGAGCCCCGCTGGTACTCCTGGTACACCCCTTTCTGACCGGCCGTGAACCGCTCGTCGGTCGTGGGGTAGCCCAAACCGTGCTCGTGGCCGAGCTCACTCCAGCGGTCCCGGATGGCACCGCGGATCTCGTGGGACCCCGTGGCGGGACTCCAGTAGACGACGCCCCGCTCGAACACGTTGTAGCGCCCGCCGCCGGCGGCGATTCGCTCACCGGTCACCGGGTAGCCCATGCCGAACTCCCAGCCGAGCTGGCCCCAGCGGTGTCGGATCCCTCCGTACACCTCCCAGGCCCCCGTCTGCGCCGTCCAGTAGATCGAGCCGCGCTCGAAGTGCTGGTACACCCCTCGCCCGTCAGCGGAGAGGGCCTCGCCGGTCACTGGCATGCCGAGCAGCCCGGTCTCCCAGCCCATCTGGGCCCACCGGTCCCGGATCGCCCACCGGACCGCGTGGGCACCGGTGCGCGGGCCCCAGTAGATCGAGCCGTGCTGGTAGTGCGTGGCCGCACCCCGACCGTGGGGAAGAGGAAACTCGCCGGTCACCGGCGCACCGAGCGCCCACTCACCGTTGATCCGGTTGTAGTGGTCGGAGATCTGCGTCCCGGACCACCGCCCGGTCACGTCGGTGAAGTAGTACCCGTGCCCCCGGTAGTGGTCGATGATCCGCTGGAGGGAGTCGACGGTGTTCTGCCGGAAGTTGCCGTTGGGCCCGTCGTGCATCAGGACGTCGGGGTGGTCGCTCCACGGCCCGAGGGCCCGCCCGACGAGCTCCTGCTGGAACTCCGCCGAGAGGTGCGGCGGCGTCCGGTAGTCAGCGGTGTTGTGCGACCAGTTGGCCACGCTCATGCCCCGCTCGCGAGCCAGCGGCAGCGTGACGTCGGTGGACGCCTGTCCGAACGGGGCCCGGAACACGCACGGTGTCACCCCCGTCGTGCGACGGATGACCTCCGTGGTCACGTCCATCTGCCAGGCCTGGTCACTGCGGGACAAGCCCTCGAAGTAGGGGTGGCTCCAGGAGTGGTTGCCGATGGTGTGCCCTTCGGCGGCGATGCGCCGCGCGAGGTCCGGGTATCTCTCCACCTGGCTGCCGACCAGGAAGAACGTGGCCCTGACGCCGTTGCGCCGCAGGATGTCGAGCACCTGCGGGGTCCACATGGGGCTGGGGCCGTCGTCGAACGTCAGGGCGACCGTCCGCGCAGCGGTCGCCGGGGTGCCGGACAGGACGTGGTCGTAGGTCGGACCGCACGGCACGTGGCCGGGGGCTGCGATGGCGGTCGAGGGGACCACCACCAGGAACCCGGCCAGCACGGAGAGCATCAGGGTCGGGACGACCCCGCGCCGCGTCCGAGAGCTCACGTTTCCTCCAGAGGATGGGGCGGATCGGTGCTCCTCCTGCACCGACGTCTCCACCACGGATCGGCGGCGGAGCGCTTGCCCTGAAGCCGAGTGGGAGCAGACGGGCGTCACCGGGGAGCCTCAGGTGATCGCCCGCCCTGCCACGGTCGACCTGGCCGAGGACGCCGCCACGCTGCTGGTCGACGTGCCCGCCGCCGAGCGGTTGCGCCGGGGCACCCGTCAGCGTGTGGGGGTGAGGGCCGCACCCGGTTGGCCGCCGGTCCCCGGATGGCCCCCTCCAGGGCGTCCCCGAGCGTGCGAGGGGACCCAGGAGGGGTCCTTCTTCAGGTGCGGCCGAGGGCGACCAGCGTGACGTCGTCGGCGTCGGCCGGGTCGAGCGCGGCGAGCACGTCGTCCAGCAGCGCGTCGGGCTCGGAGCCGGCCGCGACGGCGGCGCACAGCGCGTCGAGCCGGTCCGGCAGCGGGACGTCGCGGCGCTCCACCAGGCCGTCGCTGTAGAGCAGCAGCCGGTCGGGGCCGGCCAGCCGGAGCCGGGTCTCGGGGTAGTTGACCTCGTCGAGCAGGCCCAGCGCCGGGCCGCGGCCTCCGGACAGCAGGTGGACTCCGTCGGCGGCGGCGTGCAGCACCGGCAGGTGGCCGGCGTTGGCGACGGCGACGTCCCCGGTCTCGGGGTCCAGCTCGGCGACGACCGCGGTGGCCAGCTCCCCGGGCAGCAGCGCGGCGATCACCTCGCCCAGCCCCTGCAGCGCCGCGGCCGGGCCGCGGT
>JALYNA010000547.1 GCA_030773455.1 Actinomycetota bacterium | reverse complement strand
GCTGTGCGGCGGCCGGCTCGGCGGGCGTCGGGGACGGCGACGGCGTCGGGGTGGGCGTCGGTGCCGCTCCCGGAGCCGGCGCCGCAGCCGGCGGGCTGAAGGGCACCAGCGGCTGGCCGGCCAGGATCGGCCTCATCGCGTTGCGCCAGATCGTCGCCGGGATGCCGCCGCCGAAGCCCCTGACCTGCTCCCGCTCCTTGGGGTTGTAGACCATGACGCTCGCCGCGTACTGCGGGGTGTACCCGACGAAGCCGACGGAGAGGTTGTCCTGGCTGGTGCCGGTCTTGCCGGCGATGTCGTGCCCGGGGACCGCGGCGTTGCGCCCGGTGCCGAAGGGGGACTCGGTGTCCCCGACCAGCACCTGGTTCAGCGTCCTGGCCACCTCCGTCGGGACCGCCTCCGGCGTGCACTGGTCGCCGGGGACGACGGGCCGTCCGTCGGCGGCCGTGAGCGGCTGCCCGTTCCGGTCGAGCACGGCGGTCACCGGCGTGGGGTCGCACCGGGTGCCGTCGGCCGCCAGGGTGGAGTAGGCGCTGGCCAGGTACAGCGGGCTGGTCGCCTCCGGCCCGAAGGTGAACGAGCCCCGGTTCTCGGCGATGATCTGGTCGGCCGGCGTCGCGCTGAAGCGCATGCCCATCCGCTCGGCCGTGCGCACCGGACCCTCCACACTGCCCAGCTGGTCCTCCAGGGCGAGGAAGTACGTGTTCGACGAGCGCACCAGGGCCTCGGCCATCGACAGCGTCCGCGGGTAGTTGTCGCCGACGTTCTCGACGTCGTAGCGCCCGGTGCCGTCCTTGTACAGGCGGGAGACGTACGGCTCGCTCGCGGTGATGACGTGCGAGATCGGGAAGCCCCGCTCGAGCGCCGCGGCCGCGGTGAACACCTTGTACGTGGAGCCGGCGCCCTGCCCGGCCACGACGTTGAGGTTCACCGACTCGCACTCGGGCTCGGCGCAGCCGAACCGGCGGTTGGCGCTCATCGCCAGCACGTGCCCGGTGCCCGGCTCGACGGCGGTGAACGTGCCGGCGAGCGAGTCGCCCATCGCCAGCGTGTCCAGGACCGCCTGGTCGGCGGACCGCTGCAGGACCGGACGCAGCGTCGTCTGGATGGTCAGGCCGCCGTTGTCGAGCAGCTCCTGGCTCAGTCCGAGCGTGCCGGTGAGGTGGTCGGCCACGAAGGCGCAGAAGAAGCCGCCCACCGTAGCGTCGATGCATCCGTTCGGCGAGGCCGCCCCGGGGGCCACCTGCACCGGCTGACCGAAGACCTCGTCGAACTGCGCCCGGTCGATCTGGCCGAGGTCCAGCATCCGCTGCAGCACCTGGTCGCGGCGGACGCGCCCGTTCTCCGGGTTGGTGATCGGGTCGTCGTTGGACGGGCTCTGCACCAGGCCGGCCAGCATGGCCGCCTGCGGCAGGGTCAGGTCGGCGGCATTCACGCTGAAGTAGCGCTGCGCCGCGGCCTGCACGCCGTAGGCCCCCCGCCCGAAGTACACGAGGTTGAGGTACCGGGTGAGGATCTCGTCCTTGGAGTACTGCTTCTCCAGGGCGAGGGCCAACCGCGCCTCCCGCAGCTTGCGGCCCACGCTCTCCTCGGTGGCCGCCAGTCGCTCCTCCGGGGTGTCGGCGGTCTGCGCCAGGCTCTGCTTGACCAGCTGCTGGGTGAGCGTCGAGCCACCCTCCTGCACCGAGCCGGCCGCCAGGTTGGTCGCCAGCGCCCGCATGGTGCCCTGCACGTCGACGCCGTTGTGCTCTCCGAAGCGGGAGTCCTCGATCGCGACCAGCGCCTGCTTCATGACGTCGCTGATCTGGTCCGAGGCGACCGGCGCCCGGTCGTTCCGGTAGAACATCGTGATCAGCGAGCCGTCGGCCGCCAGCACGCGGGTGTTGCCCGGGGGCGCCTCGTCGGTGAGCTCCACCGGGAGGGCGTCGAGCAGCGACGCGGAGTTGCGCGCGGCCACGCCGGCTCCCCCCGCGAAGGGCAGCAGCATGCCGGCCACCAGGGCGCCGGCGAGGACGATCGTCGCGGCGAGCTTCGCGAGGACCGTTGTGCGATCGGGGGCGTCGGTAGACATCGCGGGTCAATGTACGTGCCGGGCGGCTCCCGGCGTCGCGCTCAGCGAGGGCGCGCGGGGAGGATGCGCCGCCGGGGCACGCTCGTCGGCGTGTCGCCGTCCGAACCGGTCAGCGCGTCGGCCATGCCGCGCAGCCCGTCGAGGTCGTGCACGTCCCCGGCGGCGGCCGGGACGGTGCGGACGGCGACCTCCGGGTGGGCGCTGGTGAACCGGTCGGCCAGGTGCTGCTCGCGGGCGGCCTGGGTCATCCGCCCGGCGTGCACCCGCAGCGCACCGGCGGCCAGCTCGGCGCCCTCCCCGCCGGTCTCCAGGACCTCCTCGGCCGCGCCGTCGGCCCGGGTCGCGGACAGCGCCGTCGTCGTCGGCGGGTGGGTGCGGTTGAGCACCAGCCCGGCCAGCGGCATCTGCTCAGCCGAGAGCCGGTCGACGAAGTAGGAGGCCTCCCGCAACGCGTCGGGCTCGGGCGTGGCGACGACGACGAACCAGGTGCCCGGACGGCGCAGCAGCTCGTAGGTGGCGGTCGCCCGCTCGCGGAACCCGCCGAACATGGTGTCCAGCGCGCCCACGAAGGCGGAGATGTCCCGCAGCAGCTGCCCGCCGAGGATCTTGGAGATGATCCGGCTGAAGAACAGGAAGCCGGCGCTGGCGAACTTCAGCCCCGCGCGGCCGCCGGCCCGGGCCGGGGCGGTGAGCAGCCGGATCATCGTGCCGTCGAGGAAGCGGCTCATCCGGTTGGGAGCGTCGAGGAAGTCCAGCGCCGACCGCGAGGGTGGGGTGTCGACGACGATGAGGTCCCACCGGTCGCCGGCGCGCAGCTGGCCCAGCTTCTCCATCGCCATGTACTCCTGCGTCCCGGCGAAGGACGACGACAGCGCCTGGTAGAAGGGGTTCTCGAAGATCTGCTCGGCCCGTTCAGGGGTGGAGTGCGCCACGACGATGTCGTCGAACGTGCGCTTCATGTCCAGCATCATCGCGTGCAGCTCGCCGGGGACCCCCGGGACGTCGACCTTCCGCGGCTCGTTGTCCAGCTCCAGCAGCCCGAGGGACTGGGCCAGCCGGCGCGCCGGGTCGATAGTCAGGACGACGACGGTGCGGCCGGCCTCCGCCGCGGCCAGCGCCAGGGCCGCCGACGTCGTCGTCTTGCCCACGCCGCCGGCGCCGCAGCAGACCACGATCCGGGTGTTCCGGTCGGTGACCAGCTCGGCGAGCTCCAATGGCAGCGCCTCCGGTGCGGGGCGCCCGGGCGGGCGCGGGGAGCGGCGGGGCCGCTCGGCCGCCTGCGTCATGCCGCCACCTCGGTCCGCAGGTGCTCCTCGAGCCGGCCGGCGAGCTCGAACAGCGCGCCCAGGTCGATCGGGCCGGCCAGCAGCGGCAGCTCGATCGTCGGCCGGCCCAGCGCCTCGACCTCGTCGCGCAGCTCGTCCTGGGCGGCCCAGCGCCGGGCGTGCTCGGTGGCCTCGGCGGCGAGCGCGTCGGCCAGCCCCGGGACCTCCTGCAGCCCGGCGGCGGCCAGGGCCGGCGCGAGGTCCGCACCGGTCAGATTGCCCTCGGCGGCGCGGATCAGCGCGGGCCCGGGCAGCGCCGGCTCGGCGGCCATGTTCACCACGACCGAGCCGACCGGCAGCCCGGCCGCGGTCAGCTCGGCGATGGCGTCGGCAGTCTCCTGCACCGGCATGTCCTCCAGCAGCGTCACCAGGTGGACCGCCGTCTGGGGCGACTTCAGCACGGCCATGACGCCGTCGCTCTGCGTCTTGATCGGCCCCGAGCGGGTCAGCCCGGCCATCTCGCCGGTCACGTTGAGGAAGCGGGTGATCCGGCCGGTCGGCGGGGCGTCGACGACGACGGCGTCGTAGACCGGGCGGCCGTCGTGGCGGCGGGTCACCGCCTCCTTGACCTTGCCGGTGAGCAGCACGTCGCGCAGGCCGGGGGCGATCGTCGTGGCGAAGTCGACCGCGCCCACCCGGCGCAGCGCCCGCCCGGCCCGCCGCAGGTTGTAGAACATCTCGAGGTACTCGAGGAGGGCCTCCTCGACGTCGATCGCCAGGGCCTTGACCTCGCCGCCGCCGCGGGCGACGGCGACCCGCCGCTCCTCGTAGGGCAGGGGCGGGGTGTCGAACAGCTGGGCGATGCCCTGGCGGCCCTCCGTCTCGACCAGCAGGACGTGGCCTCCGTCGGCGGCGAGGGCCAGCGCGAGGGCCGCGGCGACCGTCGTCTTGCCGGTCCCGCCCTTCCCGGTGACGACGTGGCAGCGCACGGGGGAGGGAGCCGGACTCACGGGCACGAGCGTAGGAGCAGCCCGCCACCGGGGCCTCCCGCAGGCGTGTGCGGCCCGACACGGGTGCGACGCCGCTGCGCTAGCGTCGCGCCCATGAGCGAACCGGCCCGCGGGAAGTGGGAGTACGCCACCATCCCGCTGCTGATCCACAACACCAAGGCGATCCTCGACTCGTGGGGCGTGGACGGGTGGGAGCTGGTCACCGTGCTGCCCGGCCCGGGCGGGGCCGGCCAGCCCGTCGCCTACCTCAAGCGTCCCGTCGGCTGAGCGGGTCATGACCGGTCCGCAGTCCGTCAGCTGGCACGCCCGGCTGGCCGAGCTCGGCATCCGGCTGCCTCCGGTCGCCGCACCGGTCGCCGCCTACGTACCGGCCGTGCGCAGCGGCCAGCTGGTCTACACCTCCGGCCAGCTGCCCTTCGTCGACGGCGGGCTGCGCCGCACCGGCAAGGTCGGCGGCTCCGTCGACCCCGAGGACGCCGCGCACGACGCCAAGGTGTGCGCACTAAACGCCCTGGCCGCCGTCGACGAGCTGATGGGGCTGGACTCGGTCACCCGGGTCGTCCGGGTCGTCGGCTACGTCGCCAGCGCGGAGGGCTTCACCGGCCAGCCGCGGGTGGTCAACGGGGCCAGCGAGCTGCTCGGCCGCATCTTCGGCGAGGCCGGCCGGCACGCCCGCAGCGCCATCGGCGTGGCCGAGCTCCCGCTGGGCGCCCCCGTCGAGGTCGAGCTCACGGTGGAGGTGCGATGACACTGCCGTCCTCCGGACGGCACCGCGACCAGGTGCCGGTGCCGACTGCGCTGAGCGTGTCCCGGCCCCTCGCCGGGAGGTCCTCCGGACCCCCGCAGCTCGGGACCGACGACTTCGTCGTGGTGGCATGACCAGCCCCGCCCACCCCAAGCAGGCCGCGACGGTGCTGCTGCTGCGGGACGGCGTCCCCGGGCTGGAGGTCTACCTGCTCCGGCGCACCCGCGGCATGCCGTTCGCCGGCGGGATGACCGCCTACCCGGGCGGCGGCGTCGACCCGCGCGACGGCGACGTCGAGACCGCGTGGGCCGGCCCGTCGCCCGAGCAGTGGGCGCAGGCGTTCGGCTGCGACGAGCGCACCGCCCGGGAGCTGGTCTGCGCGGCGGTCCGCGAGACGTTCGAGGAGGCCGGCGTCCTCCTGGCCGGCGCGGCCGACTGGGCCGGCGGGGTCATCCCGTCGGTCTCCGGCGAGGACTGGGAGGCGCAGCGCCAGGCCCTGCTGGCCCGCGAGCTCTCCCTCGCCGAGCTGCTCGCCGACCGCGGGCTGGCCCTGCGGTCGGACCTGCTGCGGCCCTTCGCGCACTGGATCACCCCGCCGGCAGAGCCGCGGCGCTACGACACCAAGTTCTTCGCCGCGGCGCTGCCGGTCGGCCAGGAGGCCCGGCACGTCACCGGCGAGGCCGACGAGGTGAGCTGGCTGACCCCGTCCGCGGCGCTGGCCGAGATGGCCGCCGGCATCCGGCCCATGCTGCCGCCGACGATCCACACCCTCGGGCAGCTCGAGCCGTTCGGGGACGTGGCCGCGGCCCTGGCCGGGTCGCCGCCGGAGCCTCTGCACCCGATCTGCCCGTCCTTCGAAGACGAGCCCGACGGCCGGTGGGCGGTGCTGCCCGACGGCACCCGCATCCGCCTCGTCGTGCCGCTTCCCTCGTGAGGATGACATCGGCGGCCTACCGGCCGACACCGCGGCCAGGTGCCGTCCCCGACCTGCGCTGAGCCCTGCCCGCTCGCAGGGCGTCTCACCACTGAACGCGAGGGGCCAGAACCTGATCGGTTCTGGGCCCCTGGCGTTCAGTGCAGTCTCACCTCGCGCGGCGGCGCAGGCGCTCCTCGTCCAGGACGACGACCGACTTGCCCTGCAGCTGGATCCAGCCGCGGTGCACGAACTCGGCCAGCGCCTTGTTGACGGTCTCGCGGGAGGCGCCGACCAGCTGGGCCAGCTCCTCCTGCGTCAGGTCGTGCTTGACCCGCAGGCCTTCGCCCTCGCGGCTGCCGAACCGGTCGGCCATCTGCAGCAGCGCCTTGGCGACCCGGCCGGGGACGTCGGTGAAGATCAGGTCGGCGACCGAGTCGTTGGTGCGGCGCAGCCGGCGGGCCAGCACGTGCAGGAGCCGCTCTCCCACCTCGGGATGGGCCTCGATCCACGGCCGCAGCACCGACTGGGGCATGCGGGCCAGCTTGACGTCGGTGACCGCGGTGGCGGTCGCGGTGCGGGGGCCGGGGTCGAAGACCGACAGCTCACCGAACTGGTCCGAGGGGCCCATCACGGCCAGCACGTTCTCCCGGCCGTCGGGCGCCCGGCGGGAGAGCTTGATCTTGCCCGACATGACGATGTAGAGGCTGTCGCCCGGCTCGCCCTCGTTGAAGACCACGCGGCCGCGGGGGAGCGTCTCGGTCTCCAGGTGGTTGGCGACCGGGTCCACCGCCTCTTCCGGCAGCCCCTGGAAGAGCCCCGACTGGGCCAGCACCTCGTCCACTACGCGTCCTCTCGCACACACCACCTGGGGAGACCGGCACGCGGCCGGCCCGGTCAGCAGCCGCTTCCTCGCGGCGCCGTCCGGGTGAGTCTAGGGGCCTGTGCCCACCGTCACCCGATCGGTGGGACGCGTGGCCACCCCGAGGGGTGAGGCCGGCCCCCCGCAGGGTCCCGCCGCGAGCCTGCGAGTGGCGGAGGGCGGGGCGGCCCCGTCCAGGGCGCCGCCCCGAGCTCGCGAGTGGCGGAGGACGGGGTCCTTGTTCAGACGACGGGCGGCTCGGCCTCGCGGCGCACGCCGCCGGCCCGACGGCGGCGCCAGCGGGACATGGCGCGGCGGATGCCGGAGTGGGCCAGCGTGTCGACCTCGCCGGCGCTCGCGGTGGAGAGGAACTCGGCCACCTCGCCGGGCCCGGCAGGGCGGCGCAGCGGCTCCTCGACGCGCTCCATCACCAGCAGAAAGGCGATGACCAGGGGCGGGAACAGGATGACGATGAGGGCGACCACCGGCTCCTCCTCTCTCCTCGTCGCAGGACGCGGACCGGGCCGGCCGGCTCGCGCGTGCACTCCTGTGTACCCCGGGGCGCCGTGCGGGAAGCCCGGCGACGGCGGGGAGATGATGGCACGGGGACGGGACGGTCGGTCGTTCCGCCTACCCTCGACCGCGTGTCCTCGCCCGCCTACGCCCGGCCCGTCCCGCCGCGCGCCCGCCGCGCCGCTGCCCGGGGCGGTTCCCCGTTCGACCCGGCGGAGACGCCGCTGGCGCGCACCCGGCGGGCGCGGCGGATGGCCCGCGAGCTGGCGCTGATCCACCCCGACGCGCACTGCGAGCTGGAGTTCACCAACGCCTTCGAGTTGCTGGTCGCCACCGTGCTCTCGGCGCAGACGACCGACAAGACGGTCAACCGGGTCACCCCGACGCTGTTCGCCAGGTACCCCGACGCGCGGGCGCTGGCGGGCGCCGACCGCGCCGACCTGGAGGAGATCCTCAAGCCGACCGGTTTCTTCCGCGCCAAGGCCAACTCGGTGCTGGGCCTGGCGCAGGCGCTGCTCGAGCGGTTCGACGGCGAGGTCCCCGGCCGCATGGCCGACCTGGTCACCCTGCCCGGCGTGGGCCGCAAGACGGCCAACGTAGTCCTGGGCAACGCCTTCGACGTCCCCGGGCTCACCGTCGACACCCACTTCGGTCGGCTGGTCCGGCGCTTCGGCTGGACGGCGGAGGAGGACCCGGTCAAGGTCGAGGCCGCGATCGCCGAGCTGCTCCCCAAGCGCGAGTGGACGATGTTCAGCCACCGGGTGATCTTCCACGGTCGGCGGGTCTGCCGCGCCAAGAAGGCGGCCTGCGGCGCCTGCGGCCTCGCCCGGGACTGCCCGTCGTACGGCATCGGCCCGACCGACCCGGAGGTCGCCACGAAGCTGGTCAAGACCCCGGCCGCCTCCGACACCGAATGAGCACCCGCAGCAGGACGGCGGCCGCCGCGCTGGCGCTCGGGCTGGCGCTGGGCGGGTGCGCCTCGGGCGCCGCGGGGGAGCCCGACGGCACGGTGGCGGCCCCGTCGCCGGACCCGCTGACGGCCGCGCTCGCGCCGTGCCGGGAGCAGACCGACCGGGCCGCGCAGGGCGGGGAGACGCTGCCCGCTGTGGCCCTCCCGTGCCCGGGCGGCGGGTCGCTGGACCTCGGCCGCGCTCCCGGCGTGCCCACCGTGGTCAACCTGTGGGCCAGCTGGTGCGGCCCGTGCCGCGAGGAGCTGCCGCTGGTGCAGGACCTGGCCGACGCCGCCGGGGACCGGCTGTCGGTGGTCGGCGTGATCAGCCGGGACGGCGCCCCGCAGGCCGCGTCCTTCGCCGCGGACGCCGGTGCCACGTTCCCCAGCGCCTTCGACGGCGACGGCGAGCTGATGGCCGAGCTGGGCCTGAACGGCCTCCCCTACACCTACCTGCTGGACGCCGACGGCGGGATCGCGCACGTGCAGGTGGGCCCGGTGGCCGACCTGGCGGAGCTGGAGGCCCTGGTCGCCGAGCACCTCGGGGTGACGCTGTGACCGGCTCCGCCGCGCCCGACGCCGCGCTGCCGGGCTACCTGCGCCGGCTGCTGGCCGCGGGGCAGGACCTGCCGCTGCGCCACCGGATGCCCCGCCCGACGGCGACGGCCCGCCGCTCGGCGGTGCTGATCCTCTTCGGCGAGGGCCCGCGCGGCGACGACGTCCTGCTGATCGAGAAGTCCGCGCAACTGCGCACCCACGCCGGGCAGCCGGCCTTCCCGGGCGGTGGCGCCGACCCCGGCGACGACTACCCCGTGGGCACCGCGCTGCGCGAGGCGGAGGAGGAGGCCGGCATCGACCCGGACGGCGTCCGGGTGCTGGCCACGCTGCCGGAGCTCTTCCTCGGGCCCTCGGACAACCTCGTGGTGCCGGTCGTGGCCTGGTGGGACGACCCGCGCGACGTCACCGTCGGCGATCCGCGCGAGGTGGCCCGGGTGGCGCGGGTGCCGCTGGCCGACCTCGCCCACCCGGCCAACCGCTTCCGGGTGCGCCACCCGTCGGGCTACGTCGGCCCGGCGTTCGACGTCGTCGGCATGGTCGTCTGGGGCTTCACCGGTGGCCTGCTCGACGCGATCCTGGAGGCCGCGGGGCTGGCCCGGCCCTGGGACGCGACCGACGTCCGGCCGCTGCCGGCACCCGGCGCCCGCCACCCGCAGCTGCCCGGCACCCTTGACCCGGTGGAGGACGAGGACGCCGCCGCGCCGACGGTCGCCGACCCGACGCCTGACGGCCCTCCGGCAAGTACCGTTCCCCCGCGATGAACGGGCTGGGGTTGCCGCGACGCGGGCGGGTGCTGCTCGCCGGGGGAGTGCTGGTGGCTGGCGTCCTCACCGGCTGTGGGGAACGTGTGCAGACGCTCGAGCAGCAGACGGCGCCGTCGTCGGGTCCGGCTCCGGGCGCGGTGACCACGGCGTCCGACGGCGTCCAGGAGGTCACCCTGCAGACACAGGACGACTACGTCTTCACGCCCAGCACCTTCACCCTCCCGCCCGGACCGGTGCGGCTGACCGTGGCGAACGTCGCCGAGCAGATGACCCACAACTTCCGCTTCACCCCGGACGACGGCCCAGTGCCGATCGACCCGGAGATCCCGCTGCTGACGCCGGGGGAGAGCCGCACCGTCGAGTTCACTGTGACCGCGCCGGGGAAGTACGGCTTCGAGTGCAGCTTCCACACCCAGCTGCAGCAGTACGGCACCATGACGGTCAGCGGCTGAGCAGCGACATGTCGATCGTCGACCTCGTCCTCATCGGGCTGGCGCTGGCCTTCGCCTTCTCCGGGTTCCGGCAGGGCGTCATCGTCTCGGCCACCTCGTTCTTCGGCTTCTTCGGCGGCGCGGTGCTCGGGGCGCAGCTGTCCGGCCCGGTCGCTGACCGGCTCGACGGGACGGCGACCACCCGCGTCTTCGCCGCGCTGGTCGTCGTCCTCGGGGCGGCGCTGCTGGGGCAGGTGCTGGCCGGCGCGCTCGGCCGGGCGGTGCGCCGGCACGTGACGTGGCAACCGGCCGAGGTCGTCGACGCGGTCGCGGGGGCGGTGCTGTCGGCGATCGCGGTGCTGCTGGTGGCCTGGATGGTGGCCACCCCGCTGGCCAACGCGCCGTTCCCCCAGGTGGCCAGCCAGGTGAGGCAGTCGGCGTTGGTGCAGGCGGTCGACCGCAGCGTCCCGGCCGGCGTCCGGGTGGTCTACGACTCGCTGCGGGAGGCGATCGACCGACGCGGGCTCCCTGACGTCCTCGACCCGCTGACGCCCACGCAGGTCCCCGACGTCCCGGCGCCGGACCAGACACTGCTGGCCAACCCGGTCGTCGGCTCGGTGTCGGGCTCCGTGGTGAAGATCAGCGGCGTCGCGCCGTCGTGCTCGCGACAGATCGACGGCTCCGGCTTCGTCTACGCCGAGGAGCGGGTGATGACCAACGCGCACGTGCTCGCCGGCGTCACCGACCCGGTCGTGCTCGCGGAGGGCGAGGAGTACGACGCCGTCGCGGTGTTCGTCGACGAGGCGACCGACGTCGCGGTTCTGGCCGTCCCCGGGCTGCCGCAGGTGCCGCTGACCTTCTCCCCGGAGTCGGTCGACTCCGGGGACGACGCGATCATCATGGGCTACCCCGGCGGCGGCGGGCTGTTCGTTGGTCCGGCCCGGGTGCGCGACCGCACCGACATCAGCGGCCCGGACTTCCGCAACGAGCGGACCGTGGTCCGCGACGTCTACGCGCTCTACGGCGAGGTGCGCGCGGGCAACTCCGGCGGCCCGCTGTTCGACCCGCAGGGGCAGGTGCTCGGCGTCGTCTTCGCCTCGGCCATCGACGACCCGCTCACCGGCTACGCCCTCACCTACGAGCAGGTCCAGGAGGCCGCGGTCACCGGCCAGGCCTCGTCGTCCCCCGTGGCGACCGGCGCCTGCGAGTAAGAGGACTACCCTTCCCCCCACGCCTCGCACACTCGGCGCGAGACCCTGAAGGGGTGGCCGTTCCCAGTACGTCACCAGGCTCGGGGCAGTGCCCTGGACGGCGGAAGGACCCCGTCCTCCTCACCGCTCGCAAGCTCGCGGCGAGCCTCCGGACGGGGCCACTCAGCCGCCGGCCCAGCCGACCAGGGCCGCGTTGACCTCCTCCGGCACCTCCTCGTGCGGGAAGTGCCCGACGCCGGGCAGCTCCCGCCACTCGTAGGCCCCGGCCACGTAGCGGCCCGACCCGCGGGCGGAGGACGGCAGCACGCAGCTGTCGAGGAGGCCGTGCAGCTGCAGCGTCGGCGCGGTCACCGGTGCGGCCATCCGGCGGGCGTAACGCAGCCCGTCGGGGCGCAGCTGGGAGCGGCCGGCCCAGCGGAAGTACTCCATCGAGCCGTAGGCCGCCTGCGGGATGCGGGCGGCCGAGCGGTACCGGGACACGGCCTGGGCGAAGTCGGCGGTGGAGGTCCAGTCCGGGCCGGCCCACCGGCGCATCAGCTCGGCCACCGGGTCGTCGTCGGCCCGGGTCAGCCGCCGCTCGGGCAGGCGGGGCAGCTGGAAGCCCAGGACGTGGCGCAGCGCCCGGCGCTGGGCGCGGTCGGCCAGTGCGGCGCGCAGCTGCCGCGGGTGCGCC
>JALYNA010000546.1 GCA_030773455.1 Actinomycetota bacterium | reverse complement strand
CCCCCGGTCCGGGCGCGCGGGAGCAGCCGGACGCGGGCGGCCGGCCCCCTCCCGGGCACCGCCCCGAGCCTGCGAGGGGTGGGGAGGAGGGGGTCCTTCGAGGGGCCGTGGGGGGCAGGAGGGTCCTTCAATTCACGGCACCCGGATGCGGCCGCGCGCGACCGGCACCACCGCGCCGCGGACGGTCGCCGCGACCGCGCGACCCCCGGAGGCGGTGACCGTGCAGGAGAGGACCGACGGCCGGCCCATCGCCTCGCCCTGGTGCACGGCGTAGGACGACGTCCCCTCCGGCGCCAGCAGCCCGGCAGCGACCAGCCAGACGCCGGTGCCCAGCGCCGCGGAACCGGTTGCCGGGTCCTCGCGCCAGGTCAGGTCGGCGGCGAAGACCCGGGCGCGGGCGGTGGCGGTCGCGCCGTCCCAGGAGAGCACGGAGACGCCCCTCCCCACGCCGTGGCCGCCGAGCAGCGCGGGCACCGGCGCGGCGTGGTCGAGCACCTCTGGCCGGACGGCGAGGAAGGTGAAGGGCAGGCCGCAGCCGGCGAGGTGCGCGGGCAGGCCGACGGCGTCGGTGGCCGACAGCCCCACGGCCTGCGCCAGGGCGGCCGGATCGGGGCCGTCCTCCAGGGTGGGCCGGCCGCCGGACAGCGTCGCGCCGTCGTCGTCGACCACCACGTCCAGGACGCCGGCCCCGCACTCCTGGCGCAGCGTGCCCGCCGGCAGCCGGCCGGTGCGGACCAGCGTGTGCGCCGCGCCGACGCTCGGGTGTCCGGCGAAGGGCAGCTCGGCCGACGGCGTGAAGATCCGCACCCGGTAGCCGGCGCCCGGGACGGTCGGTGCGCAGAGGAAGGACGTCTCCGAGAGGTGGAACTCGTTCGCCAGCGCCTGGCATTGCTCGGTGGTCAGCCCGTCGGCGTCGAAGACCACCGCCAGCGGGTTGCCGGCGAAGGCCCGCGGCGCGAACACGTCGACGATCTCGTAGTCGAGCTCGGCACCGGAGGGCGACACGCCCCGACGGTAGCCTCGCTGTCCGTGACCACGGCGACGAGGGCGTACGTCTCCCGGCTCGCCGGTCTGCCGGTCTTCGACCCCAACGGCGACCGCGTCGGCAAGGTCCGTGACGTGGTGGTGGCGCTGCGCGTGGGGACGGCCGCGCCGGGCGTGCTGGGCCTGGTCGTCGAGGTGGTCGCCCGCCGCCGCATCTTCGTCCCGATGGGCCGGGTGACCGCACTGGACCCCGGCGCCGTGGTGCTGGCCTCCGGCACGCTGAACCTCAAGCGCTTCGAGCAGCGGCGCGGGGAGACCCTGGTGCTCGGCGAGCTGCTCGACCGCAAGGTGCAGGTCGCGGAGTCCGGCCGGCCGGCCACCGTCGTCGACGCCGGCATCGAGCGGACCCGCACCGGCGACTGGGTGCTGTCGCGGCTGGCCGTCCAGGAGCCGGGCCGGCTGGGCCGGCGCGGGCAGCTGCACCAGCTGGCCTGGGACGAGGTGCGCGGGCTGGGCCTGGAGGAGACCGGGCAGGGTGCCGAGACGCTGATCGCCACCTACCGCGAGCTCAACGCCGCCGATCTCGCCTCCGCGCTGCAGGAGCTGCCGGTCAAGCGGCGGCACGAGGTCGCCGAGGCCCTGGCCGACGACCGGCTGGCCGACGTGCTGGGCGAGCTGCCCGAGGCCGACCAGATCACCATCCTCGGCACGCTGGACGAGGGTCGGGCGGCCGACGTGCTGGAGGTCATGGACCCCGACGACGCCGCCGACCTGCTGGCCGAGCTGTCCAACGTCGACCGCAACCGGCTGCTGGAGCTGATGGAGCCCGACGAGGCCGAGCCGGTGCGCCAGCTGCTGCAGTACACCGAGGACACCGCCGGCGGGATCATGACCAGCGAGCCGGTGATCCTGGCCCCCGACGCCACCATCGCCGAGGCCCTGGCGCGGGTGCGCGACCCCGAGCTGACCCCGGCGCTGGCCAGCCAGGTGTACGTGTGCCGGCCGCCGTCGGCCACCCCGACCGGCCGCTACCTCGGTCTGGCGCACATCCAGCGGCTGCTGCGCGAGCCGCCGTCCACTCTGGTCAGCGGGGTGCTCGACGACCTGGAGCCGCTGCGGCCGGAGGCGCCGCTGGCCGAGGTCACCCAGTACTTCGCCACCTACAACCTGGTCGCCGCGCCGGTCGTCGACGCCCAGGGCCGCCTCGTCGGCGCGGTGAGCGTGGACGACGTCCTGGACCACCTGCTGCCGGTCGACTGGCGCGAGCGGGCCCGCCGTGGCTGACGGCCGCCGGCTCGACATCCCCCGCGGCTCGGCACGCGGCCTCGGCGGCTACCTGCGGCTGGACCCCGACGCGGTCGGCCGCTTCGCCGAGGCGATCGCCCGCTTCCTGGGCACCGGCCGGTTCCTCGCCGTCCAGACGGTGATCGTGATCGTCTGGATCGCACTCAACGTCTTCGCCGTCCGGCTGCAGTGGGATCCCTACCCCTTCATCCTGCTGAACCTGGCCTTCTCCACGCAGGCCGCCTACGCCGCGCCGCTGATCCTGCTGGCGCAGAACCGGCAGGCCGACCGGGACCGGGTGCAGTCGGAGGAGGACCGGGCCCGGGCCGCGCAGACCCGCGCCGACACCGAGTACCTGGCCCGCGAGCTGGCCGCGCTGCGGGTGGCCATCGGCGAGCTCGCGACCCGCGACTTCATCCGGGGCGAGCTCAACCGGCTGACGGAGGAGAGCCCCGAGGACGCCGAGCGCCGGGAGCGGAAGGCCAGGAAGAAGCGCGAGGCCGCGGCTCGCGACGGGGGCTGAAAGGGACCCC
>JALYNA010000545.1 GCA_030773455.1 Actinomycetota bacterium | reverse complement strand
GATGTGTTCGTCCACTACTCGGCCATCCAGACCAGCGGGTACCGCTCGCTCGATGAAGGCCAGCGGATCTCGTTCGACATCGAGCAGGGCCAGAAGGGCCCGCAGGCGGCGAACGTCAACCCGCTCTGATCCCAGATCAGCACAGCGCCCCCGTCCGGTTCTCCGGGCGGGGGCGTTGTCGTTGCCGGACGCCTCAGCGGGCGCGGGGCACGTATCCCCCGATGAGCGCCGACATCAGCAGCGCGCCGTCGTCGGCCCCCACCGCCACCGCCGCGTCGGCGAGCGCCCGCCACCGGCCGCGCTCGACCTCCGTCGGGGCGTTGGCCGCCCGGACCTCCAGCTGCTCGAGCAGCCGGTCCCACTCCCCCTGCGGTGTCGGCCAGAGCCCGGCCAGCCGCCGGGCCTCCGCCGAGATGCCGGTGAACCGGACGATCTCCCCGGCGTAGTTCGTCAGCGCCTCGACGTAGCCCGCCGACACCAGCGCTCGCGCCGCCGCCGTCACCTCCGCCTTGGGCAGGCCACTCGCCGGCACCACCTGGCCGAGGTAGGGGTTGCCGCCGTACTCGGGCCCGTCCACCAGCCGCGCGACCGCCCGCAGCACCGGCAGGTCTCGGGTGAACCAGACATCGGGCAGCGGGGTGTCCAGCGAGCTCACCGGCTCAGTCTCCGCCGCACGCGACGGCGCCCCGCCACCCGGGTCAGGGTGGGGGGCGCCAGTGGTTCGGCCCCGTCCCGGGTCCCGCCCCGAGCGTGCGAGGGGCGGGGAGGACGGGGTCCTTACTTCAGTCGCGGGCCCCGGTGAGCTCCGGGCGCAGCGCCAGGATGACGCCGAGCGTGACGTAGCCGACCAGCAGGTGCGCCGCGCCGACGTACTGGGTGACCGCGGGCAGGAGGAAGGCCGTGGGGACGACGACCGGCGCCCAGCGCTCGGCGACCATCGGCCAGAACCGGGCCGCCCCGCGCCAGCGGCCGGCGACCGCGATCCGGACGCCGAGGGCAGCCATGCCGAGCATGGACAGCGGCCAGAACAGGTCGAGCACGAAGAACAAGGCGGTGTCGTAGAGCCCGGGCGTGAACGCCCACATCAGCGACGACACCATGGCCACCGTCAGGAGGCCGTGCTCGACGTGCAGCAGGCGCCGGGCGAGCTTCCCGGTGCCGATGGCTCCGGTGCGCAGCTGCGCACTCACCAGGAAAGCCAGTCCGAGCTGGAAGGCGAACGCGGCCACGTTGACCGCGGCAGCCTGCCAGGTGCCGGCGGGCGGCGTGGTGCCGAGGGCGGCCACGGCAGCCGCCCATGAGAAGGAGCCGGCAGCCACCGCGATGCCGGTCCTGCGGACCAGCCGAGTCGACACCGCGGCGGGGACCGTGGGCGAAGGAGCGGCCGGTGCGTCGGTCCGGGCCCGGGCGGGGGTGGTGCTGAGGGACATCTCGTCCACCTTCGTGTCTCTTGCGGTGCCCTGCGCACCGGCTGAGACGAATCTCGCCGGGTCCCGTCCCGGGCACCCAGGGGCCGGCGCCCCGAATCGGGTCCCGTCCGGTGTCCCGTTGAACACGGGACAGCGGCCTCGTGACGACCGGGACGCCGCCGGGTGAGGACCTGCGCGTGCAGGCGCAGATCCCGGTTCCCGAGCGGACGGACGCCGGCGGACCGGTGCAGCGCACCGACCCGGACGCGGCGCCGGCGCGGCCCACCGACCTCCGCCGGCGGGGACCGGACGTGCTCGCCGGCCTCCTCGTGTCGTCACGGTCGGCGCCGCGCTGGCCTCCGCGGTCCTCGACGCCCTCACCGCACCCGAGGCCAGGGCCGCCACGGGTGCCTCGCCGGGCTGGATCATCGGCCTGCCGGGGATCCTGCTCGCCGTCCCGGCCGCGCTGTTGCTACAGCGGGCGCCGCGCAATTCCGTCTCCTGGGTCGTCGGCGGGGTGGCGCTGCTGTGGTCCCTGGACGGCCTGGCGCAGTCCTGGCTCATCCACGCGGTCGAGGGGGTCGTCCTGCGCGGCGACGCACCCCGGCCCGGCGCGACCTTCGCCTTCTGGTTCGTGCAGCGGTTCGGTGCCTGGCTGCTGTTGGGCCTGCCGCTGCTGCTGCTCCTCTACCCCGACGGGCGGCTGCCGGCGGGGCGGTGGCACCCGGCGGCCCTGCTGAGCCTGGCCTCCACGGCGCTGCTGCCGACGCTCCTGCTGGTCGTGCCGTCCGACATCGCGGAGGCGCGCGCCGAGGAGGAAATCGGCCCGGTCTTCCGGTCGATCGACCTCGACCCCACCAGCCTGCCGATCCCCGGGTCGGTGGCACTCCCCCTCATGCAGTTCGCCTTCCCCGTCGCCCTGCTGGGCATCGCGGTGCCGGTGGCCTCGGTCGTCGCACGCCACCGCCGCGCGCAGGTGAGCAGCGACGGCGGATGCGCTGGCTGCTGTGGGCGGCGGTGGTCGACGCGCTGGTGATGGCCTCGGTGGCGCTGGTGCCCGGCGACCCGAGCAGTCTCGGCCTGTCGCTGGCCGTCGCGCTCACCGGTGGCGCCGTCGCGGCCGGCATCCTGCGGCCACAGGCGGTCGACATCGACCGGCTGCTCGGCGGCACCCTCGTCTACGGCGCCCTGGGCGTCGGGGTCGTGCTGCTCGACCTCGCCGTCCTCGCGGCCGCCGGCGCGCTGCTCGGCGACCGGTTCGGCGAGCGGGACGCCACGCTGCTCACCCTGCTGCTCGTCGCGGGCCTGTACGTGCCGCTCCGGGCACCGCTGTGGCGGCTGGTCCGCCGGTGGGTGCTCGGGGAGCGGGAGGACCCGTACCGCGTCGTCTCCGGGCTGGCCGAGCGGCTGGAGCGCTCCGACGGCGCGGAGGAGCAGCTGATGGCGGTCGCCGCCGGCGTCGCCGAGGCCTTCCGCTCTCCCTACGTCGGGGTGCAGGTCGACTCTGTGGGGGGTGGGAAGCTGGTCGCCGAGTCCGGGCGCCGGCCGGCTGCGGTGCAGTCGCTGCCCATCGCCTACCGCGGCGAGGAGGTCGGCCGGGCTGCTGCTCCCCCGGGACGGCGTCCGCGCGCAGCTGATGACCCGCGACGAGCGGCTGCTCGCCGACGTCGTCCGGCAGGCCGCGGCGGCTGCCCGCGCCAGTGCGCTCGCCGCGGGAGCTGCAGGCCAGCCGGGAGCAGCTGGTCGCCGCCCGCGAGGAGGAGCGCCGCCGGCTGCGCAGGGACCTGCACGACGGCCTGGGCCCCTCGCTCGGTGCCGTCGTCCTGCGCATCGACACCGCGCGCAACCTGGCCGCGACGCGCCCCGAGGAATCCGACCGGCTGCTGCGCCAGGTGCGCGACGACGTCTCGGCCGCGCTGGTCGACGTCCGCCGGCTGGTGCACGATCTGCGCCCGACCGCCCTCGACGACCTGGGGCTGGCCGGTGCGGTGCGCCAGCAGGCCGAGCGCCTGCTCGCGCCGCGGGTCGAGGTCGCCGTCGAGGCCGGCGACGTGGCCGACCTGCCCGCCGCGGTGGAGGTGGCCGCCTACCGGATCGCGTCGGAGGCCCTGGTCAACGTGGCCAAGCACGCGTCGGCCACGCGGGTGCGGGTCACGCCCGGGCGGGACGACGGCGGCGCCCTGGTGGTCACCGTCGCCGACGACGGCGGTGGCATCGCGCCCGGGGCCCCGGCCGGCGTCGGGCTGGTGTCGCTGCGCGAGCGGGCCGCGGAGCTCGGCGGCCGCTGCTCGGTGGAGTGCCCCGCGACCGGAGGCACGGTGGTGCGGGCGGTCCTGCCCGCCGATGGAGGAGGTCCCGGTGACCGAGCCTGAGGAGCCGCTGCGGGTGGTCGTCGTCGATGACCACCCCGTCTACCGCGACGGGCTGGCGGCGCTGCTGGGCTCGGTACCGGGGCTCGCCCTCGTCGGCACGGCCGCGGACGGCGCGGCCGCGGTCGCCCTGGCCCGCGAGGAACAGCCCGACGTCGTGGTCATGGACGTGCAGATGCCGGTCCTCGACGGCATCGAGGCCACCCGGCGGATCACCACCGACTCGCCGTCCGTCGGCGTCGTGGTGCTCACGATGAGCGAGGACGACGGCACCGTCTTCGCCGCCGTCCGCGCCGGTGCCCGCGGCTACCTGCTCAAGGGCGCCGACCAGGAGGAGGTGGTGCGCGCGATCACCACCGTCGCCGGGGGCGGGGCCGTCTTCGGGGCGGCACTCGCGCGGCGGATCGCCGAGTTCTTCTCGGCCGGACCGAGCGGGCCGGAGACCGCGTTCCCGCAGCTGACCGCGCGCGAGCGCGAGGTGCTCGACCTGGTGGCCGCCGGGCGGTCCAACGTCCAGATCGCCGCCACGCTGCACCTGTCGCCGAAGACAGTGCGCAACAACGTGTCCAACGTGCTGACCAAGCTGCAGGTCACCGACCGGGCGCAGGCGATCGTGCGGGCGCGGGAAGCCGGGCTCGGACGCTGATCCGGGCTGGCGGGCTGCTCGTACCGTTGAGCGCATGACCACGTCCGCGCAGAACCAGCCGAAGGTGACCAGGACCGACGCCGAGTGGCGGGCGCAGCTGTCGCCTGAGGAGTACGCCGTCCTCCGCCAGGCCGGCACCGAGCGGCCCTGGACCGGTGAGTACGTCGACACCAAGACCCAGGGCGTCTACTCCTGCCGCGCCTGCGGGGCGGAGCTGTTCCGGTCGGAGACCAAGTTCGACTCGCACTGCGGCTGGCCGTCGTTCTACGAGCCGTCGTCGGCAGACGGCGTGGTCCTCCGCGAGGACCGCAGCCACGGCATGGTGCGCACCGAGGTCCTCTGCGGCACCTGCCACGGCCACCTCGGCCACGTCTTCGCCGACTCCCCGCAGACCCCCACCGGCGACCGCTACTGCATCAACTCGGTGAGCATCCGCCTGGAGCCCGCTGAGGCCTGAGCCAGTGGAGTGCCACGGGCGCGTCTTCCGCGCCCTGGCACTCCACTACGGCAGGTCGGCGACGAGCTCGGCGACGGGCTTGCGGACGCCGGTGTAGAACGGCACCTCCTCGCGGACGTGCCGCCGGGCGGTCGAGGCCCGGAGGTCGCGCATGAGGTCCACGATCCGGTGCAGCTCGTCGGCCTCGAAGGCGAGCATCCACTCGTAGTCGCCGAGGGCGAACGAGGCGACCGTGTTGGCCCGGACGTCGGGGTAGCCGCGCGCCATCTGGCCGTGCTCGGCGAGCATCGCCCGGCGCTCCTCGTCGGGCAGCAGGTACCACTCGTAGCTGCGCACGAACGGGTAGACGCAGACGTAGCGGCGCGGCTCCTCGTCGGCCAGGAACGCCGGGATGTGGCTGCGGTTGAACTCCGCCGGCCGGTGCAGCGCCATCTGTGACCACACGGGCTCCAGGTGCCGGCCCAGCGCGGTCCGGCGCAGCCGGGTGTAGGCCTCCTGCAGCGCCTCGGGCGTCGTGGCGTGCCACCAGACCATCAAGTCGGCGTCGGCCCGCAGGCCGCTCACGTCGTAGGTCCCGCGGACGACGACGTCCTTGCCGGCGAGCTCGTCGAGCAGCCCCTGCACCTCGTCGGCGACGGCGGTCCGCTGGTCGTCACCCAGGGGACGGGCCAGCCGGAACACCGACCACATCGTGTAGCGGATCGTGGCGTTCAACTCGTTCGCCCGCTTGCCTATGCTGCGCTGGTCGGTCTGCTCGCTCATGACCCCATCATCCCCCGCGGCCCCGGGCCGCCGCCGCCCACCCGACCGAGGGCGGGCGGGCGGCGGGACGGCGTCAGCGGGCCGTGGAGCGGCTGACCTGCCGGTCCTGGACGGTCGCGGTGTGCGCGTCGCGGCAGTCGCCGCAGGCGGCCATCCACACGTGGTGGCGCAGGCAGCGGGTAGGTCGGCGGACGGGTCGGTCGGAGTGGTGCACGGAACTCACTGGGGACTCAACGGCCCGCGGGCAGGCACCATGCCCCGGCCTGACCGTGGCGTCGGCCACCGCTCACAGCAGCGTCTCGACCGCCGCGTACGCGTCCCGGATGCAGGCAGGCACGCCGACGCCCCCGAACGCGGCACCGGCGACCGCCAGCCCCGGCACCGCGCCGACCGCCGTCCGCGCGGCTGCCACCCGCGCCGGGTGGCCGACCAGGTACTGCGGCAGCCCACCGCCCCAGCGGACGACGCGGGTGTCGACCGGGTCGGGCCGGGACAGCTGCAGCAGGTCGGCGACGTCGGCGACCACGGCCGCGGCGAGGTCGTCGTCGTCGCGCTGCAGCTCGCGCTCGTCGCGGAACCGGCCCACCGACGAGCGCACCAGCAGGTGGTCGCCGGCCAGGTGCGGCCACTTCCGCGAGGAGACGGTCACACCCTTCACCAGCCGGCCGGTCACCGGTGGCACCAGCAGCCCGGACCCCGCGGCCACGTCCTGCGCCGGGAAGGCCATGGCCACCACGGCCATCGACGCGTACGGGATGCCCTGCAGCGGCTCGACTGCCGCGGGCGCGACCCCGGCCAGGAGTCGGGCGGCCTTGGGCGCAGGCGCGGTCACCAGGACGGCGTCCGCGGGCAGCCGCTCGGGGGTGTTCGCGCGGCCGACCGAGAGCTCCAGGCCGGTCGCCGTCCGCACCAGGCCGTGCGCGGGGGTGCGCAGCCGGACCTCGGCACCCGAGGCGGCCACGAGGGCGGCGGGCAGCGAGCCGATGCCGTCGGCAACGGTCACGAACACCGGCGCCCCGGCGTCGAAACGGCTGCGCGCCCCGGCGTCGCGGGCGGCCGCCGCCGCACCCAGCACGGAACCGGCAGCGGGCAGGTGCGCGGCCAGCTGCGGCATGGTGGCGGTCAGCGACAGCTCGTCGGCCCGCCCGGCGTAGACACCGCCTAGCAGCGGCTCGACCAGCCGGTCGACGACCTCGTTCCCCAGCCGCGCGCGCAGCAGGGCCCCCACCGCGACGTCGCCGTCCAGGGTGAGGGGCGGGAGGTCCGCCTCGGCCGCCAGCCGGGCCACGCCGTCCGGCGTCAGGATCCCGTCGAGGCCCTCGGCCGAGGCCGGGACGCCGAGCAGGGTGCCGGCCGGCAACGGGTGCCGGCCGTCGGGCAGCACCACCGCCGCCTGCGTGGTGGCCGGTGCGACCAGCCGGTCGGCCAGGCCCAGCCGCTCGACCAGCCGCACCGCCTCCGGCACCCGGGCCAGCATCGCCTCGGGCCCGGTGTCGTACCAGTGCCCGGCCAGCTCGACGCGGTCCAGCTTGCCGCCGATCCGGTCCCCCGCCTCGAGGACGACCACCTCGTCGTCCGGGCGCCGCCGTCGCCACTCGTACGCGGCGGCCAGACCGGTGATCCCGGCGCCGACGACGACCAGCCGGCGCGAGCTCATCTGCCAGTCAGCTCGTGGACCAGGTCGACGACGGAGGTGAGCACACCGGGGTCGGTGTCGGGCAGCACGCCGTGGCCGAGGTTGAACACGTGCCCGCGCGCGGCCCGGCCCTGCGCCACGACCCGGCGAACCTCGCGGTCGACGGTGGCGCGGTCGGCGAGCAGGACGGCGGGGTCCAGGTTGCCCTGCAGCGAGCGCTGGGGGCCGGCCCGCCGGGCGGCCTCGTCCAACGGCACCCGCCAGTCGACACCGACGACGTCGGCCCCGGCGTCCCCGATCAGCGGCAGCAGCTCACCGGTGCCCACGCCGAAGTGGATCCGCGGCACGTCCCGGTCGCCGAGGGCGTCGAACACCGCGCGGGAGTGCGGCAGCACCCGCTCGGCGTAGTCGGCAGCCGACAGCACCCCGGCCCAGGAGTCGAAGAGCTGCACCGAGGCGGCGCCGGCGTCCACCTGCGTGTTGAGGAAGATCGCCGCGGAGATCGCGAGCCGGTCCAGCAGCCGGCCCCACGCCTCCGGCTCGGCGTACATGAAGGCCTTGGTGCGGGAGTGCTCCTTGGAGGGCCCGCCCTCGATCAGGTAGGTCGCGAGGGTGAACGGCGCGCCGGCGAAGCCGATCAGCGGCGTGGCCCCCAGCTCGGCGACCAGCCGGCGCACCGCCGTGGCCAGGAAGTCCAGCCGGTCGGGCTCCAGCGGCGGCAGTGCGTCGACGTCGGCGACGCTGCGCATCGGCTGGGCGATCACCGGCCCGACCCCCGGCTTGATGTCGATGTCGACGCCGGCCACCACCAGCGGCAGCACGATGTCGGAGAAGAGGATGGCGGCGTCCACCCCGTGCCGGCGCACCGGCTGCAAGGTGATCTCGGTGACCAGGTCCGGGTCCTGGCAGGCCTGCAGCATCCGGGTGCCCGCGCGCAGCGAGCGGTACTCCGGCAGCGAGCGGCCGGCCTGGCGCATGAACCACACCGGGGTGCGCCGCACCGGCAGGCCGCGGGCGGCCCGGACCAGGTCCGAGTCGGCGGGAGAGGGCGCGGCATCCGCAACGGTGGTCACGACGTTCGATCCTCCCAGAACCCGTGCGGCGCGTCGGCGGCACGGGCCGGTCCTGCGACCTACCCTGCGAACGTGGAGCCTTCCAGCCTGGCCGGTGCCGGGCCCGGCGCCGGGGAACGACCCGGCGGCGAGCCGCCGGAGGAGTTCCGCGCTGCCCTGGAGGCGCTGGCCGGTGTGACCGCCCGCCCCGAGATCCTCCTGGAGACCATCCCCGCCCCCCAGCGGCTGGCGCCCTACGCGCACGCGGTCGGCGCGCTGGTCACAGAGCCGGACGGCGACGAGGACGTCGAGGTCGCCAGCGGGCGGTTCATCGTGCTGCACGACCCAGCCGGCCACGAGGCCTGGGCCGGCACCACCCGCTGCGTCGGCTACCTGTCGGCCACCACCGACGAGCACATGGTCGACGACGCGATGTTCTCCGAGGTCGCCTGGAGCTGGCTGACCGACGCCCTCGAGGAGTGCGGCGCCACGTCGCACGCCCTCGGCGGCACCGTCACCCGCACCGCCTCGACCC
>JALYNA010000544.1 GCA_030773455.1 Actinomycetota bacterium | reverse complement strand
CACCGGCACCCCGCTGCTGCGGCTGCAGCGCCCCGGCTGGACGGCGCAGCCCGGCGACGACTGGCGGTGGGTGGACTCCCTCGAGCAGGCCGCGACGGCGGTGGCTGGCTACCGGTCGGTGCTGCTGACCACCGGCCGGCAGGGCCTGGCCGCCTTCGCCGGGCTGACGGCGCGCTGCGTCGTCCGGTCGGTGGACCCCCCCGGGCCGCCGCTGCCGGCCCGCGCCACGGTGGTCCTCGCCCGCGGCCCGTTCACCGTCGAGGAGGAGCGGACGCTGATGACCGGGCACGGCGTCGACGTCCTCGTCACCAAGGACAGCGGGGGGCCGATGACCGCGGCGAAGCTGACCGCGGCCCGGGAGCTCGGCGTCCCGGTGGTGCTGGTCCGCCGGCCGCCGCTGCCCGCCGGCGTGCCGGTGGTCGCGACCGTCGCGGAGGCGGCCGCGTGGGTCCTCAGGCGGTCGGCGAGCGGAACGACCAGGCCGCCAGCCACACCGACCCGACCGTGAGCACCATGGCGAGCGGGATGTGCACCGCGATCCCGCCGTGGCTGCCGAGCCAGGCCTGGAGGAAGGTGAGCGCGAAGACCCCCGCGGCCGGCGCGGCCAGCCACCACACCCGCGTGCGCCGCGCGTGCAGCGCGGTGGCTCCCAGGAGCTGGCCCGTGGCCACGTGCAGGGCGATCGCCCCGGCGCCGTGGCCGCCGACCGCGTCCTCGCCGACCATCATCCGGCCGGCGGACAGGAACTGCCAGAACAGCACCAGCAGCGACAGCGCCGCGGCCGCCTGCACCAGCCGGGTCGTCAGGAGGGGGCCTGCTCGGGTGGTGTCGCGAGTCCGGGTCATGCGGGTCCTCCGGTGCGGACGACGGCGGAGCGAGAGGTTGAAGAAGCGGGCCGCCGTCGGCACCAGAGGCCGGCCCGACCGCCCCGGCGTCCCGGAGGGGGTCCTTGCTCAGGCGGCGGCGGGCTGGGGCTGCTCCAGGGCCCGCTGGTCGGCCCGGCGCCGGCGCAGCAGGCCGGCCACCGCCACCAGGGCCAGGGCGATGACCGTCGCGCCGTACACGGCGGCGGTCGGCCGCAGCCCCACCTCGCCCGAGACCAGCCCGGCGACGACGGCGGGGACGCTGAAGGCCAGGTAGCCGACGACGAAGACGCTGGATAGCAGCCCGCCGCGCTCGCCGGGCGCGGCGCCGGCGGTCACGGTGGCCAGCGCACCGAGGAAGGCCGCGCCGAAGCCGTACCCGGACACCGCGGCGGCGACGAAGAACAGCGCCGCGCTGCCGGTGACCAGCGAGACGATCGTGCCGCTCACGCCCGCGGAGAAGACCAGGCAGCCGGTGAGCATGGCCGTGTGCGGAGCCGCCGTGCGCATGGTCACGCACCCGACGGCGCCCATGCCCTGCATCGCCACGATGACCAGGCTGCCGACCAGGTGGTCCTCGAGGCCGAAGACACCGGCGGCCACGGAGGGCCCCAGGGAGAGGTAGAGACCGCCCAGCGCCCACAACGCCACCAGGCACGGCGCCGCGACCAGGAAGGCCGCCCGCTGCGAGGAGGGCACGTGCACCCGCGGCCGCAGCGAGGCGAGCGCGCCCGGGACCCGCGGCGAGGACTCCGGCAGCAGCAGCGAGGCCCCGGCGGCGACGGCGAACAGAGCGGTCAGCGTGCCGAACACCCAGTCGGTGGGGGCGGGCGCGAACTCGACGGTCAGCCCGGCGCCGACCGCGCCCAGCGCGAGCGCGAACCCGGGGGAGGCGCTGTTCACCAGGGCGCCGAGAGGGCGGTCGCTGCGCTGGTGGTCCAGCAGCGTCGCGCCCAGGGCACCGGTGAGGCTGCCGACCGACAGCCCCTGCACCACCCGGGCCGCGAGCAGCCAGCCGACCGAGTCGGCGGCCAGGAACAGCGCCATGGCGACGACCTGCAGCAGCATCCCCGCCACGATCACGGGCCGCCGTCCCACGTGGTCCGACAGCGCCCCGACGACCAGTAGCGCGGCGAGCAGCGCGATGGCGTAGATGCCGAAGACCGTCGTCAGCACGCCGGCGGAGAACCCGAAGCGCTCCTGGTATACGCGGTAGAGCGGCGAGGGGACGCCGGAGGCCGCGAGCACCAGGACCAGCAGCGCGGCCGCCGTCCAGAAGGAGGCGGCGCGGGACAGGCAGCCGGCGGGCACGCAACAGGGCAAGCCCGCCGGCCGCGGTGGCATTCCCGCGGGCCGCTCAGCTCCGGGTGAAGTGCGGCGGCAGGGCGACGTCCTCGCGGGTCAGGTCGTGCACCGAGGCCTTGCCGAGCCCGAGCAGCGCCTCGTCGATGCCCTGCCGGAGGATCGACAGGACGTTCTGCACGCCGCGCTCGCCGTTCGCCGCCATGCCCCACAGGTAGGCGCGGCCGATCATGACCGCCTTGGCGCCCAGGGCCATCGCCCTGACCACGTCGGCGCCGCGGCGCACTCCGCCGTCCATGAGCACCTCGACCTGGTCGCCGACCGCGTCGACGACCCCGGGCAGGCAGCGGACGGCGCCGGGCGTGCCGTCGAGGTTGTTGCCGCCGTGGGTGGACACCGAGATGGCGGTGACGCCGGCGTCGACGGCGCGGCGGGCGTCGTCGGG
>JALYNA010000543.1 GCA_030773455.1 Actinomycetota bacterium | reverse complement strand
GGCTCCCGGGCGTACTGCTGGATCTCCAGCACCTTGTCCGGGGTGATGTCCATCTCCTTGGCCAGCTCCTCCGGGGTGGGCTCGCGCCCGAGGTCCTGGAGCAGCTCGCGCTGGATGCGGCCGAGCTTGTTGATGACCTCCACCATGTGCACCGGGATGCGGATGGTGCGGGCCTGGTCGGCCATGGCGCGGGTGATCGCCTGCCGGATCCACCAGGTGGCGTAGGTGGAGAACTTGTAGCCCTTGGTGTAGTCGAACTTCTCGACCGCCCGGATCAGGCCCAGGTTGCCCTCCTGGATCAGGTCCAGGAACGCCATGCCGCGGCCGGTGTAGCGCTTGGCCAGCGAGACCACCAGGCGGAGGTTGGCCTCCAGCAGGTGGTTCTTGGCGCGCTCGCCGTCGCGGACGATCCAGTTGAGGTCCCGGCGGATCTGCGGGGAGAGCTTCTGGCCCTCCTCCTCGGCCTGGCGCAGCCGCTCGGCGCCGTAGAGGCCGGCCTCGATCCGCTTGGCGAGGTCGACCTCCTCCTCGGCGTTGAGCAGCGCGACCTTGCCGATCTGCTTGAGGTAGGCGCGGACGGAGTCGGCCGAGGCGGTGAGCTCGGCGTCCTTGCGGGCCTGGCGGAGGGCCTCGGACTCCTCCTCGTCGTCCCACTCGAAGTCGCCGCCCTCGGCGGCCTCCTCGCCCGGCGGGGCCTCGGTCTCGGCGACGCCGTCCGGGGTCGCGACGACCGTCTCGTCGATCTTGAGGCCCTCACCGCCGGTGTCGACGACGGCGACCGTGGCTCCGTCGGAGGCCACGGCGGTGAGCACGGCGCCCTCACCACTGCCCGGCGACGGCGTGATCGTGGGCTTGCGGGCGCCCGTGGCGGCGGCGGTCTTCGCCACGCTCTTGGCCGTCCGCTTGCGAGTGGGGGCCTTGGCCGGTGCTGGCTGGTCGGCGGGCACTCAGGTTCCTTCCCGTGCTGGGTGCGTTCCCCGGGGAGCCGTCTGGTCCCCGGGGCAGCGGCCTCGACCGGCGTCCGGAGCAGAGGAGGACCTGACGGCCGGCCCGAGTTTGACCGGTGCGCAGGCGGGGGATCCCTCTCGGCTTGAGCGACGGGAGCGGGGCGCTTCCATTGTAACGACGCGTTTCGGCGGGTCCACCGTTTCGCGGGATGCGGTGCCCCTCGAACTGGGGACAGCACACCAGTCAGGGGCTCCTCACTCTCGGTGGTGACCGGCGGTGCTCGGCGGTCACTGGCCGATGCGCTCCTCGGCGGCCAGCGCCGCGCCGACGATGCCGGCGTCGTTGAGCAGCTCGGCCGGGACGACGGGGGTGCGGGTCGACAGCAGCGGAACCCATTTGTGTGCCTTCTTGCTCACCCCACCGCCGACGATGATCAGGTCCGGCCAGACGGCCGCCTCGAGGACGTCGAGGTAGCGGTCCACCCGCTGGGCCCACAGCGGGTAGCCGAGGTCCTCGCGCTCGCGGGCGGCCGCGGAGGCGCGTCGCTCGCCGTCCTCCCCGTCGACCTCGATGTGTCCGAACTCGGTGTTGGGCACGAGGACGCCGTCGGTGAACAGGGCGCTGCCGATGCCGGTGCCGAAGGTCAACATGAGGACGACGCCTCGCTGGTCCCGGCCGGCGCCGTAGCGCATCTCGGCGATCCCGGCGGCGTCGGCGTCGTTGAGCGTCTGCACGGTGCCGGGGATCCGGGAGGTGAGCCCCTCGGCCAGGTGCGTGCCCAGCCAGCTCTCGTCGACGTTGGCCGCGGTGCGCACGACCCCGTTCTTCAGCACACCGGGGAAGGTGACCCCGACGCGGCCCTCCCACCCGAAGGAGTCCACGATCTGCTCCACGACGTCGTACACGGCGTCGGGCAGGGACGGCTGCGGCGTCTCGATGCGCAGCCGCTCCCCGTGCAGTTCGCCCGTGTCGAGGTCGACCACGCACCCCTTGATCCCGCTGCCACCGATGTCGACGCCGAACCCGAGCACGCGGCCAGGGTAGTGATCGCCGCGGCCGGCGCGGCACCCGCTCGGGCAGGATCGCCCCATGAGCACCACGCCCAAGCCCGCCGCTCTGCTGGCCATCGCCGTCTCGACCGCGCGGGAGGCCGCCGACCTGGTCGCCCGCGGCCGCGCCTCGGCCGGCGATCAGGTCGACGTGAAGTCCAGCCCGGTCGACATGGTCACCGCGGTGGACCGTGCGTGCGAGGAGCTGGTCGGCAACCGGCTGCTCAGCGCGCGCCCGGACGACGGGCTGCTGGGGGAGGAGGGCAGCGACCGCCCCGGTAGCAGCGGGGTGCGGTGGATCGTCGACCCGATCGACGGGACCACCAACTTCGTCTACGGCCTGCCCGCCTACGCGGTGTCCATCGCGGCCGAGGTCGACGGGCAGGCGGTCGCCGGCGTGGTCCTCAACGCGGCCACCGGCGAGTTGTGGTCGGCGACCGCCGGCGGCGGCGCGCACCTGACCGTGCCCGGTGCCGGCCCGGTGCGGCTGACCGGCAGCCGGCCGGCGTCCCTGGACCGGGCCCTGGTCGCGACCGGCTTCGGGTACCGCGCCGAGCAGCGCCGCGCCCAGGCCGCGGTCGTCGCCGGGCTGCTGCCGGAGGTCCGCGACATCCGGCGGCACGGCTCGGCCGCTCTGGACCTGTGCACCGTGGCCGCGGGCCGGGTCGACGCCTACTACGAGATGCACCTCAACCCGTGGGACTTCGCCGCGGGCGCCCTCGTGGCGGCCGAGGCCGGCGTCGTCGTCACCGGCCTGGCGGGGCGGCCGTTCGCCGATCCCCTGGGTATCGCCGTGGCGCCGACGGTCGCGGAGGAGTTCGTCGCGCTGCTGGAGCGGCTACATCCCACCGTCTGAGCGAGGACGGCGGCCCCCTTGCAGGGTCCCACCGCGAGCTCCCGAGTGGCGGGGGGCAGGGGGGTCCTCGTTCAGCAGGCGGCGGCCGCGCTGGCGCCTGCGGCCAGCGCGGCGTCGATTTCCTCCGGCGGGGCGAGACCGGCGAAGTCGGGGCCGATCACGAAGTCGACCTGGGCGGTGGCCCGGGTGTCAAGGAAGTCGCCGGCCCCCGGGACGAACAGCGAGACGAACGCGGCGGCGTCGTTGCCGCGCGGGCCGTGCCGCAGCTCGCCGACGCCGGTCACCTCGCGCTCGGTGGGGTCGTTGGCGATATCCTCGACGACGAAGCCCCGCTGCTGCAGCGACGCGGCGATCTCCTGGGCCAGACCGGCGGTGTCGGTGGCGTTGAAGACGCGCAGCGAGACCGTGGTGGGGTCCATGGAGGGCGGTGCCGCCGCGGCGCTGGCGCAGGCCTGGGCCTCCTCGGCCTCGATCTCGCCCGCGGTGTCGAAGACGTTCCACCAGACGGCCAGCGCGGCAAGCGCCAGCACAAGCAGGAAGACCAGGGGAGGGATCGGTCGGCGGCCGCTCCGGCGACGGACCGCGGAACGGTCGGTGGGCGGCGCGCTCACGGGTTCACGTCCCCCTCGGTCACTGGCGGTCGGCGGGAGTCTAAGGCCGGTCGCCTCGCCTAGATCACACCGTCGTCCAGCGCGGCGCGTCCCCGTTCCACGCACGGGTCGATGCGATCGGCGTAGCCGGCGGTGTCCTTGCCGGCCATCGCCCCAGCGGCCGACCGGGCCACGATCCCGGCGACGATCGAGGCGAACTTGAAGTAGGCGAAGGCGACGTACCAGGGCACGTCGGAGAGGTCCAGGCCGCTGCGGTCGGCGTAGCGCGCCGCGACCTCCGCGCGGGTCGGGAAGCCCTCCAGCGCGGTCACCGTGCTCTGGCCGGCGACGCTCTCCTCGCCGGCCTGCGGCCAGTAGACGTGCAGCATGCCCAGGTCGGCCAGCGGGTCGCCGAGGGTGGACATCTCCCAGTCCAGGACCGCGCGGACGCGGCCGGGGGTCTGCGGGTCCAGCAGGCAGTTGTCCAGCCGGAAGTCGCCGTGGACGATCCCGGAGCGCTGCGTCGTGGGCACCGTCTGGGCCAGCCGGGCGGCGAGGGCGTCCAGGCCCGGGCGGTCCCGGTCGCGGGTGGCGTCCCACTGCTGGGTCCAGCGGCGCACCTGCCGGGCCATGAAGCCCTCCGGCCGGCCGAAGTCGCCCAGCCCCACCGCCTCGTGGTCGACGGAGTGCAGGTCGGCGAGGACGTCGACCAACCCCTCGCCGATCGCCCGCCGCTGGGCCGGCTCGTCGGCGTAGCCGGCCGGGAGCCGGTCGACCACGTGCAGGCCGACGACCCGCTCCATCACGTAGAAGGGTGCGCCCAGCACGGCCGGGTCGGTGCACAGGTGCAGCGTCCGCGGCACCGGGACGGCGGTGGGCCCCAGCGCGGAGACGACCCGGTGCTCACGTGCCATGTCGTGCGCGGTGGCCAGGACGGCGCCGGTCGGCGGCCGGCGCAGGATCACCGCGTCGTCGTCCGTCCCGTCCTCGGGGGTCACCACGTAGGTGAGATTGGACATGCCCGCCGCGATCAGGTCGACCCGTACCCGGGACCACCGCTCGTCGCCGAGGACGGAGGCCAGGTAGGGCCCGACGACGACCGGATCAGCACCCAGGGGAGTCGACACGGGCGCAGGGTAGCCTCTGGCGCTCCGCTCCCCGTCCGACCCGTCCGGCAACGAGGTGGTTCCCCCCTCGCGCGCCGGGCACAAACGGGGGCCGCGCGGCGTTGGGGGGTCCGCCGGTCAGACCGTGCCGGTGGCCTCGCCGTCCGCCGGTGGTTCGGACGGCGCGGTCGCACCAGCACCGGCCGGTGCCCGCCTGCGCGGTCACCGGCCCCAGACCCCCGGTC
>JALYNA010000542.1 GCA_030773455.1 Actinomycetota bacterium | reverse complement strand
GGACGGGGCTGTCCGCGAGCACGACCCGCGCCGAGCTGGCCCGTGCCGCCGTGGAGGGCGTCGTGTTCGCCGTCGGGGCCGCCGCGGGGCTGCTCGGCGGGGACGGGCCGGTCGTTCTCACCGGGGGCGGCGGGCGGGCGGCCGTCGTCCAGCAGCTGCTCGCCGACGTCCTCACCGTGCCCGTGCGGTACCTGCCGATCCGCAGCGCGTCGGCGGTCGGCGCCGCGCTGCTGGCCGGTCGGGGGAGGGACGCGGACGTCGTCACCGGGCAGGCGGCGGGCCGGCCGGTGGAGCCGCGGGACGTGCCGGAGCTGACCGCGGCGCGGGACCGCTGGCGAGCGGAACGCGCCTTACGGAAGCCGCGTTGACCCGGTCAGGAGGGCGGAGCCGCCGCCGTCTCCAGGGGTCTCAGGCGGCCGCGTCGGGGAGGCGCAGCCGGCCGAGCGCGGCGTCGTGCAGCAGGCCGTTGGTGGCCAGCGCGCTGCCGCCGGCGGGGCCCGGGACGCCGGTCAGGTCGGTGAACGCGCCGCCGGCCTCGCGGACGATGACGTCGAGGGCGGCGAGGTCCCACACCGAGACCTCGGGCTCGCAGGCGACGTCCACCGCCCCCTCGGCCAGCAGCACGTAGCTCCAGAAGTCGCCGTAGGCCCGGGTCCGCCAGACCGACCGGGTCAGGCCGAGGAAGCCGTCGAGCAGCCCGCGTTCCTCCCAGCCGGAGAGGCTGGAGTAGGACAGGCTCGCGTCGGCCAGCTCGCCGACACCGGACACCGTGCAGCGCGAGGCCGACTCCAGCCGCCGGCCGGTCCAGGCGCCGACACCCTTGGCCGCCCACCAGCGTCGGTTGAGCGCGGGCGCGGAGACCAGCCCGACGACCGGCTCGTCGCCGTCGAACAGCGCGATGAGCGTGGCCCACACGGGCACGCCACGCACGAAGTTCTTGGTGCCGTCGATGGGGTCGAGCACCCACCGCCGCGGACCGTGGCCGGTCGCGCCCATCTCCTCGCCGAGCACCGCGTCGCGGGTCCGCGCGCGGGCCAGCGTGATGCGCAGCTGCTCCTCCACGGCCCGGTCGGCGTCGGTGACCGGCGTGAGGTCCGGCTTGGTGTCGACCTGGAGGTCCAGCGCACGGAAGCGGTCGAGACTGATCGAGTCCGCCTGGTCGGCCAGCACGTGCGCCAGGTGCATGTCCCCCGTGTAGTCCCGGCCCGGTGTCATGGGCACCGAACCTACGGGATGCCGTTTGCCGGTGACTCAGTCGAAGACCGCGGCACTGACGCCGCTGGGTCCCTCGTACTCCCGGTCGTCGATCTTCTGCAGCGCGTCGAGCACGTCCTTGTCGCCGCCCTTGGCGTGCTCCAGGATCTGCTGCTTGCTGGCCGGGTAGTCCATGCCCTTGAGGGCCTTCTGGATGTCGATGGGGCTCACCATGACCCCGGCCTACCCCGACCACGGCCGGCGATGCGCGGATACCGTCGGGGAGTGCACGCCGCGACGATCGCCGGGCTGCTCGCCGACCCGGTCCGCCTCAAGGTCGTCGCCGCCCTCGCCCTGGGAGCGGGCACCCTCGAGCAGGTCGCCGAGGCCACCGGGCTGCCGCTCAAGGACGTCGCGCTGGCCGCGCGCCGGCTGGCCCGCGCCGGCCTCGTCCGCCGCGACCGGAACGAGCTCGAGCTGCTGACCGACCGCTTCGGCGCCGCCGCCCGCGCCGCCGCCGAGGCCGCCCCGCCGCCCGAGCCACTGTCCGACGACCCCGCGGAGGACGCCGTCCTGTCCGCGTTCGTCCGCGACGGGCGGCTGGTGTCCATCCCGGCGCAGCAGACCAAGCGCCGGGTGGTCCTGGAGCACCTGGTGCGGGTCTTCGACGTCGGCGTTCGCTACCCCGAGCGGGAGGTCAACGCGCTGCTGGCCGTGTGGCACCCCGACACGGCCGCGCTGCGCCGGTACCTGGTCGACGAGGGCCTGCTGGCCCGCGAGGCCGGCCGCTACTGGCGCAGCGGCGGCTGGGTCGACGTCTGAGGAGGACCCCTCTCCCCGCGATCATGGCGCCGGAACCACCAGTGAGGCCGGGAAGGTGGTCGCGGCGCCGTGATCGCCGGGCACACACTCGGCCGGTGCCCGACGCCGACGCCTTCCGCGCCCTCGGCCGGTCCTCGCCGTGGCGCTGGACGACGCTGCGCTTCACGGTGCGCTGGCCCGGGCACCCGTGGCGCACCGAGCCGGTCGGTGCCTGGCTGCGCCGGCCGGACCGGCTTCGGGTCGAGACCCTCGACGGCGACCTGCTGCAGGTGGTGCACGAGCGGGGCACCCAGGTCGGACCGCTCGACGCCGCGGGCGGCCGCGCGGCGACCCTGCCGTGGCCGGTCGACGGTCCGGCGCCGGTGTGGCGACCCGACGGACTGGTGGCGGTCCGCCCCGTGGGGCTCTCCTAGGACGCGCCGATGTACAGAGTTACGACTGGGTGGCGATGCTGGACCCCGGTGGAGCTGGCCGACGGTCGTGACCCCGAGACCGGGGCGGAGGCCGGCTCGCCGGGCTTGGAGATCCACGCCGTCACCGAGGTCGAGCACGCCGGGCGGCCGGCGTGGGAGGCGTACGTCCGGACGACGCCGGTCTACGAGCC
>JALYNA010000541.1 GCA_030773455.1 Actinomycetota bacterium | reverse complement strand
ACCGACCGGCTGACCGCCGACGTCCGCACGACGGCCACGGCCCTGACGGCGCACCGCGGTGCGGACGGCGGACCGGGCGTGGGCCGCCTCGAGCGCGAGCAGCTGACCGACGCGCTGGCCGAGGCCGCCGGGGTGCCCGCGGTCACGGCCGCCGTCGAGCGGTCGGTGCGCCGCAGCGGGACGGCGACCACCGGCTGGCCGCTGCTGCGCTGGACCCGAAACCTGCGGGCCGACCCGCTGGACCGGTTGCACCTGGGCGCGGCGCAGGACGGGGCGGACGAGGGCACGGTCCCGGCGCGGACGTCGTTGCCGGCCGCCGGGGCGGTGCAGCGGGCGGGGGTGGCCCGGGCGGTGCGCGCGGCGCGGGAAGCCGCCGGCGAGGGCCTCCCCGAGGCGTGGCGGGACGAACTGCGGCGCACCGTCGAGGTGTCGGAGGAGCAGCTGGCCGACCGGCTCGACCGGGCGATCGCCGGCACGGACCTCGGCCCTCTGCGCGCCCCGATGTGGCAGCGGGCGGTCGGCGGGCTGCAGTGGCTGCTCACCCTGGTCGCGCTGGTGGGCGCCCTGTGGTTGCTCGCGCTGGTCGTCCTCGGCTTCTTCCAGCTCGACGAGATCGTCCCGCTGCCCCGGGTGGAGGGGCTGCCGCTGCCGACGCTGCTCCTGGTGGGTGGCTTGCTGGCCGGAGTGCTGCTGGCCCTGGTGGCCCGGCCGCTGGTCGGGCTGCGGGCGCGGCGGCGGGCGCGCCGGGCCGAACAACGGATGCGGGCAGCGGTCGACGTCGTCGCACAGGAGGAGGTGCTCGCGCCGATGGCAGAGGTACGCGAGGACCACGACCGCTACTGCGCCGCGGTCACTCGGGCGGGGAAGTAGCGGACCGGCCCGCGGCCAGGTGATGTGCGCCTGTGGCGCCTTCTGGCACCGGAACGCGCCACAGGTGCACATCACCGACGGCGATGTCATCGGCTCCAGTCGCGGCGGGGGCGCTCCCCGGCCCGGGGTTCGGGGACCCGGTCGTGCGCCGTCTCCAGCGGCTGGAGCCCGTTCGGGAGCAGCGCCCAGACGTGCTTGCGCCCGGGACGGCTCTTCCAGCCGTAGCCGGTGGAGAGCTGGGCGACCAGGTGCAGGCCCATGCCGCCCAGTGCCGGGTCGCGGTCGACGGCGGGCACCGGCGGCCGGTCCGGTGCCTCGTCGCTGAGGTCGAGCAGCCAGCCGTTGGTGCCTGCGACGACGAGGGCGCGTACCGCGCCGCCACCGTGCCGCAGCGCGTTGGACGCCAGCTCCTCGAAGACCAGCAGCAACCCGTCGCGGGCGTCGTCGGTGGACGCCGAGCAGACCGAGGGGTGGGCGATGCGCGCCCGCAGGTCGGCCCGGACCCGGGAGACGACCTGCATCGCCTCGAGCTGCCAGTGCCACACGTCGCCGGGCACGGAGGGGACAGGCGCGTGCGGCCATGGCTCGTGGCTCAAGGCAACCTCCTCCGCCGTTCCTTGGCGATGGGACCGGGTGGACCCACGGTCGGCCCGCCAATCCATCTTGGCCGAGGAGGCTGTTTCCCGCACCGCCGGTCTCCGGACGTCCGCGGGGAGGGCAGACTGACCGCGTGGAGCGGCTGTGGCGTGACCTGAGCCAGGTGGTGCTGGCCGACCGCAGTCTGGACGACGTCCTCGGCGAGGTCACCGACATCGCGTCGCGCAGCATCCCCGGTGCGGAGTCGACCTCGATCACCCTCATCCGCGGCGACCGGGCCTTCACCGCCGCGCACACCGGCGAGATGGCGCTGGCCGCCGACGAGCTGCAGTACGAGCGCGGCTACGGGCCCTGCATGGACGCCGGCCGCGCCGGCGTCGTCCTGCGGATCGACGACATGGATACCGAGCAGCGGTGGCCCGACTACACCGCCCGTGTGCTCGAGGTCGGGGTCCGCAGCTCGCTGTCGGTGCCGCTGCCCTACCAGGGCAGCACGATCGGCGCACTGGACACCTATGCCACGCGTGCGGGCGCGTTCGCCTCCGCCGAGTCGGAGGCGGCGGCGACCACGGTGGCCGAGGCCGTCGCGGTCGCGGTGGCCAACGCCGACGCGCACGACCGGCTGGCCGAGCAGGCCCGCAACATGCGGCTGGCCATGGAGTCGCGCGCGGTGATCGAGCAGGCCAAGGGGGTGCTGATGGCACAGCGGGACGTGGACGCCGAGCAGGCGTTCGAAATCCTCCGCGACGCCTCCCAGCGCTACAACCGCAAGCTGCGTGACATCGCGGGCGGCATCGTGGCGGCCACCTCCGGCGGCGGCCCCCCGCGCTAGGACGTGGCCCGGGCCAGGGCCTCCAGCCGGCTGACCAGGAACTCCACTGCCGCGGCGCTGTCCACCGTCTCGGCCACCTCCACCGCGGTGGGGGAGTCGGAGACGGTGCGCCGGTCCACCAGCGTCTGCCCGCGGCCGGCTCCCAGGGTGGTGTCGACGACGACGTCCCGCCGGACCGTGCCCACCGTGCCGGGCGCGATCGCCTCGGTCACGGCCAGCGCGTCGTGCAGCACGACGCCGGTGGTCCCGTAGGTGGAGCGTGAGTGGTCGAGGTACTGCCGGAGGATCGCGGCGGCGGTCTCCCCAACCGGCCCGGCCGCGGCGAACCGGGCGATGCCGTCGTCGTCGAGCACGGTCGGCAGCGTGACGTCCAGACCGACCAGCACGGTCGGGAGTCCGGAGCCCAGCACCCGCTGAGCGGCCTCCGGGTCGGCCCACACGTTGAACTCCGCGGCCGCGGTCACGTTGCCGCCCTGCCCGGCCGACCCGCCCATGAGCACCAGTCGGCCGATCCGCTCGGCCGCCTCCGGGTAGGTGGCCAGCAGCAGCGCGACGTTCGTCCACGGGCCGATCGCGGCCACCGTCACGGGCGCCTCCGCGTCCCGCAGCACCTCGGCCAGCGCCACCACCGCCGGGCGAGGGTCCGGCGTGGCCGGCGAGGCCGCCAACTGCACCCCGCCCAGGCCCGCCTCGCCGTGCACGTGGCCGGCCCGCTCGGGCTGCCGGTACACCAGCGAGTCCCGGGCGCCGGCGGCCACCGGGACGTCGGAACGCCGGGCCAGGTGCAGCACCCGCAGCGTGTTGTCCGTGGCCTGCGCCAGCTCGACGTTGCCGTGGACCGTGGTGACCAGGCGCAGGTCGACCTCTGGGCTGGCCAGCGCCAGCAGGATCGCCAGGGCGTCGTCGATGCCGGGGTCGGTGTCGATCACGAGGGGGGTCGGGGCGGCCACGGGGGCGATCCTGTCAGCCGCGGCGGGGCCGACACGCCGGGCGCGTCGGGCCACACCCCGGGGTGATCGACGCCGCGGCCGGCGCGTTCCACGCTCGGGACGGCGGGTCGTGTCGACAAGCCGTCGGCCGGTGCGGGGGGTCACCGGATGCCGCGGAGGGCAGTCGCAACGGTTCAGTCACGCGCCCTCCAGGAGGTGTCGCAGGAAGCCGTCGCGGGGCGCCGTCGTCCCTACCTTTCTCCTTGTCCGCAGCACCTTCCCCGGCTGCGGCACCAACTCCAGGAGGACGTCATGGCAAACGACCGGGCTCCGGCTCCGCGTTCCTCGCGTACGACGGACGACCTGACCCTCGGCGGCCTGCTCGACGTCCTGGACCGGGCCGAGCCGCTGCCCGTGCGGAGCGGGTCGCGCCCCCGCCGCGCGGCCGTGCACCGCTCGAGTGGAGCGCACCGGCCGGTCGCCGTCCGCCCGGTGCCGGTG
>JALYNA010000540.1 GCA_030773455.1 Actinomycetota bacterium | reverse complement strand
ACCACACCCACCGGCGGGAACTGGCCTTCATCGGCGCCAGCGAGATGCGCAGCCTGGAGGAGCCGGCCCGGACCCGCATCGTCGCGGCCCGCGCGGAACAGCAGCGCATGGTCGACGACGAGGTACGCGAAGGTTGCCGGCGAGGAGTCATGGGCACACCCTTGCCGCGGGAGGCCGCCCGCGCCGTCGTGAGCCTGTGCACCGCTCTTCCACAATGGTGGTCCCCGTCGGGTCCGTCGTCGCCCGAAGTGGTCGCACAGCAGTACGTCGGCTTTGCCCTCGACTTGGTCCGCGCCGTGCGTTGACCACTCCGCTGCCAACCCGCGCTTCGGACCTGATTCCTCGCTAGGTTCGTCCAGGAGCCTCCCATGGTGGTAGACGAACCGACACGACAGCATTGCTGCTGGAGCCGACTCTGGACTCCATGCGCCCGGTCAAGGGCGTCGGACAAGCCGACCTCGGCGGCGGCCGATCCGGCGCCACGCCGACAAGGGCTACGACAACCGGCGAGTCCAGACCTACCTCATGGAGAAGGCGAGAGGCCTCGGGTCGGGCCTGCCGTAGCAATTCAGCACAGCGGGCGGCGGCATGATCGCGGTCGCCTACTTCGCCATCTCGGTTGCGGTGCTCGGCCCGCTGGCCCGCACCCGACAGCGCCGTCCAACCGGCTGAGCATCGCCACCGGGCTGATCTCTTCTCGTCCGGTCCGGGGTAGCTCCGACCCCTCCCCCGACCTCAGCGACAGACCCGCACCGCCAACCGAACCCTCGCCCCGCCAGACGCCAGCACGACCCATGTCAGGTCAAAGCCCACTGGAGATATCACAAGATCAAGTGCCACAGACCCGTGAATAGGTGAGTTGCAGGCGCGCGTCAGCGCGGGCGGACGAAATCCGCCGCCCGTCCGGTTCTGCTGTTCTTCTTCAGGCGACGGGGTCGAGGACCACGGTGTGACCGAGGCGTTCGAGTTGGGTGACCAGCCGGCGGGTGTGCGCCTCGTCGTTGCGGCGGGCCAGCCAGTCCGCGCCGAGCTCTCGGTAGGGCTCGTCACGCAGCAGGATGTAGTAGGCCGAGACCAGGATGGAGTGGGCCACGGCGACCTGGGCGCGGTCCATCCCTCGCCTCGCGGTCAGCCGGGCGTGCTGGGTGGAGAGGTAGTTGACGCCCCTCATCCGCCCGACCGAGCCGGCGGCCTCGACCAGCATCGCGGTCAGCCACTTGTTGCCGTGCTGCGTCCCCGAGGGCCGGCGCTTACCCGCGGATTCGTGGATCGCCGGCGCCACTCCGGCCCAGGCGGCCAGGTGCGCCGCGGAGGGGAAGCGGGACATGTCCCCGCCGGTCTCGGCCAGGATCACCTGGGCGACCTTCTCTCCCACTCCGGGGATGGTCTGCAGCAGCTGCAGCTGATGCGCCCACGGCCGGCAGGCCTCGGCGATCACCGCGTCCAACTCAGCGAGTGCGGCCTCGACCCGCTCCAGCCGGTGCAGCATGCTGCCGGCCAGTTGGGCGTGGTCGGCGTTGAAGTGCCCGGTCAGTGCCTCGGTCAGGGCCGGGATCTTGATCCGCATCTTGCCCTTGGCCAGGTCCGCCAGCGCCCGGGGATCCCGCTCCCCTTCGATGAGTGCGGTGAGCATCGCCCGCGCCGAGGCCGTGGTAAGACTGGAGGCGACCGAGGACAGCTTGATCGAGGCGTCCTCGAGCATCAGCTCCAGCCGGATCGTGTCCCGGGTGCGGTCGCCCATCAGCTGCACCCGGTAGCGGGTGAGCATCCGCAACCGGCGAATGTCTGGAGGAGGCACGAACGACGGGCTCAGCAGCCCGTGCTCGAGCAGTTGGGCGATCCATTCGGCGTCCTTGACGTCGGTCTTGCGCCCCGGGACGGCCTTGATGTGCGCGGCGTTGAGCAGCCACGTCTCCATGACCTCTTCCAGGCAGTAGAACGGCGCCTTCCAGTACGTCGAGGTCGACTCCATCGCCGCGATCGTCACGCCGTTGGCCAGCAGCCAGTCACGCATCACCTGCAGCGAGCGGGTCATCGTCGGATACGTCCGCACCTCGCTGAGCCGCCGACCGTTCGGGCCGGGGGTGCGCATGCACACCGTCAGGGTCGCCTTGCCGATGTCCAGCCCGGCGGCCCGGTCGAAAAGCAGCTCCACCTGGGGTTCCTCCTCCGCATCGACACCGATGGGCGTCGCCCGGAGGGCCCTCTGCCAGGGAGACAGACCCACGCGCTCTACGGCAGCAATCACAGGCACCCGAGGACCCCGCGCCATACACCTCTACGGGCGCTTGCGCGCCAATGTGACCCGACGTCGCCGGACGACCGGAGCATTCTCATCCCTACAGGCAGCGATCAAGATCGCAACCTCTACACCTCTTGCACCGTCGGACCAGGGCATTCGTGGCAGTCGTCTCGGGGCGCCGGTCCAGCGACCGACAGGTTGCAGCAGTAGCCGCGGTGTCTGGCCGCGGCGTGGTCGACTCGGCGTCACGCCGGCGCCGAGTTGCTGTAGTTCTGGGGGTCGCGGTAGCGGAGTTTGACTCCGTAGGCGGCCTGAATGGCTGAAGCGATCTGGCTGCAAGCGCCGTCAAGCTGTCCGTCTGTGGTGTGGTGGTTGCGTCGGGTGGCCGGCCTGGAGTGCCGCGAGGGGTCTGCGGCGGTGCACCTGGCGTCGGCACGGCGCCGGGACGACGGGCCGTCGCCGGCGGCGTACTGGAGAAGTTCTCAACTGGTACTGGAGGTGTCGTTCCTACGGTCCGCAGCCGTGATGTCGCTGCACAAGCTGACGGCCGGTGACGGGTATACGTACCTGACGCGGCAGGTGGCGGCGTTGGACGCGACCGAGCGGGGACACGACGGCCTGGGCGACTACTACGCCCAACGCGGTGAGTCTCCGGGCCGGTGGGCCGGCGCTGGCCTGACCGGCCTGGGCGGGGTCGTGGCCGGGCAGCCGGTCGGCGAGGAGCAGATGACGTCGCTGTTCGGACAGGGGCGGCATCCCGATGCCCAGGCGCTGGAGCGGGAGGCGCTGGCCGCCGGGCAGACCCTAGCGATGGCCCGTGCGGCGCGAGTACCCGCTCAAACAGCGGCGCGATCTGCCGACGAGCAGCCTTGCGAGCTGATTCGCCGCCGTCGAAGCCCTCTGGGAGTGCGTCGGCCACCTGCAACACGACGTCGTAGTGGACCTCGCTGCGCGGATCGCGCCCCTGTGGGCCCCACTGGTCGGTCGGCCACAACTCATACCCCGCCTCGCTGAGCGCTCCCCAGGACGCTGTCCTAAACGCCTTGTGGTTGGACCCCGCGATGATGCGCTCCAGCGGCCACGACTCGGTGACCAGG
>JALYNA010000539.1 GCA_030773455.1 Actinomycetota bacterium | reverse complement strand
CGCCCCTGGTGGCGCCGCCCGGCCGTGGTGGCCCCCGTCGCCGCAGCGGGCCTCCTCGCCGCCGCCTACGGCGCGGACCTGGCGGCCACCAGCGGCGACGTGCTCCGGAACACGGTCGTCGCCGGTGTCGACGTCGGCGGGCTCTCCCCCGCCGCGGCCGCCGAGCGGCTGGAGACCGAACTGGCGCCGCGCGTCGTCGCCGACCACGTCGTGGTGGCCGACGACGTGGAGGGCACGCTCTCCCCCGCCACCGCAGGCATCACCCTCGACGTCCGGAGCACCGTCGACGCCGCCGCCAATCAGCCGCTGAACCCCTGGCCCCGCCTGGTCTCCCTGGTCGACGACCGCGAGGTCGCCCCGGTCATCACCGGCGAGGACACCGCGCTGGCCGCCCAGATCGACGGGATCGCCGAGCGGGTCGACCGCGCCCCGGTCGACGCCACCATCGCCATCGAGGGGACGACGGCCAGCGTCGTCCAGCCGGTGCCCGGGCTGACCCTCGACCGGGCCGGTGCCGCCGATGCGGTCACGGCCGCACTCGCCTCCGGCGGCGACCCCAGCACGCCCATCGAGCTGCCCGTCGACGTCACCGAGGTGTCGGTGGACGCCGCGGAGGCGCAGCGGGTCCTGGACGAGACGGTCACGCCGGGGCTGGCGGCTCCGGTGACGGTGACCAGCCAGGACGGCGCCGCGTCCATCGAGGTGCCCGAGACCGCGATCGCCGCCTCGCTGACCTTCACGCCGCAGGAGGGCGGGCAACTCGCGGTCGCGGTCGACCCGGCAGCGCTGCAGGAGGCGATGGGCGACGACTTCGCCGAGTTCGGCCGCCCCGCCGAGGACGCCCGCTTCGAGCTGTCCGGGGACAGGGTCTCCATCGTCCCCTCGGTCGACGGCACCGGCGTGGACCCGGCCGCGCTGGCCGGGCATCTGCTGCAGGTCCTGCCGCAGCCGGCGCCCCGCACCGTCACCGCGGACCTGGGCCCGGTGGCGCCGGAGTTCACCACCGCCGACGCGGAGGCGCTGGGCATCCGCGAGGAGATCAGCAGCTTCACCACGAACATCACCAACGCCGCGAGCGGCACCAACATCAGGGTGGCCGCCGCCGAGCTCGACGGCGCGCTCGTCCGGCCCGGTGAGACCTTCAGCCTGAACGACTACACCGGCCCGCGCGGCACCGCGCAGGGTTACGTCGAGGCGGGGGTCATCAGCAACGGCCAGTTCACCACCGCGGTCGGCGGCGGCGTCAGCCAGGTGGCCACGACGATGTTCAACGCCGTCTTCTTCGCCGGCCTCGAGGACGTCTACCACAAGCCGCACAGCTTCTACATCAGCCGCTATCCGGCCGGTCGCGAGGCGACCGTCTACTACGACACGATCGACCTGCAGTGGCGCAACGACAGCGACACCGGCGTCTACGTCGACACCCGGTGGACGCCGAGCTCGCTGACCATCAGCTTCTACGGGACCAAGCGGTACGACATCGAGTCGATCAGCAGCGAGCGGTACAACCTCCGCGAGCCAGTGGTGCAGGAGAAGCCGGACGACGGCAGCTGCCGCCCGCAGAACGGCTCGACCGGGTTCGACATCACCGTCACCCGGGTGTTCCGCGACCCGAGCAGTGGCGCGGAGATCAAGCGTGAGGACTTGCGCAGCCGGTACGCCGCCGAGCCGGTGATCCACTGCGTGCCGGTGGCCGCGCCGGCCCCACCGCCCGCACCGGGCAGCGCGGCGCCGGCTCCGGTCCCGACGCCCGCCCCCGGCGGCTGACCGGGCCGGTCAGGGGATCCGGCCGGCCCCGCCAGGGGGTCGGCGCGCTGACCGGCGTGCACACTGGAGCGATGCGCACCGTCCTGCCCGGGGGCCGACCGGCCGGCGCCGGACACCCGGGGGACGGCGCCGCCGGTGACGGTGCCGGGGACGGTGCCGGGGACGACGCCCCCTCCGGTGCCACCGCCGTCGCCGTGCCGGCCGAGGCGCACTCGCCGGGGCGGCTGGCTCGCTGGCCGGCGCCGCTGCGCGTACCGCTGCAGGTGCTCGGGCAGGCCGTCGCCAAGGCCTGGCACGACCGCATCCTCGGACTGTCCGCGGAGGCGGCGTTCTGGCAGATCCTGTCGGTGCCACCGCTATTGATCGGGCTGCTCGGCACCCTGGGCTACCTCGGTGCGTTCATCGGCGAGCACTCGGTGGCCCAGATCGAGGAGGAGCTGGTCCACGCCTCGGCCGAGGTCCTGACGCCCGACGTCGTCACCTCGCTGGTGCAGCCGACGCTCGACGACATCCTCGGCTCCGGGCGCCTGGAGCTGGTGAGCGTCGGTTTCCTGCTCTCGCTGTGGGCCGGCTCCTCGGCGACGGCGACGTTCATGAACACCGTCGTCATCGCCTACAACCAGCGCGACGTGCGCGGCCCGATCCGCACCCGGCTCAAGGCGCTGTGGCTGTTCGTCGTCGGCCTGCTCATGGCGGTGTTCACCCTGCCGCTGCTGGTGCTCGGCAGGGGCGTGCTCGTCTCGCTGCTGCCGGACGACTGGCAGGACACCGCGGCTGTGCTCGTCGACGCCGTCTACTGGCCGGTGGTCATCGTCGGCCTGCTCCTGGCACTGACCAGCTTCTACCACGTGGTGCTGCCGCGGCGGCTGCCCTGGCACCGGCACCTGCCGGGGACCGTGCTCGCCGTGGCCTTCTTCGTCGTGACCGCGCTGGCCACCCGCGTCTACGTGGCCGACATCCTCACCACCACGCTGCCCTATGGGGCGCTGGCCACCCCGATCGCCGCGCTGCTGTTCTGCTTCTTCTTCGGGATGTCGGTGCTGCTCGGTGCCGAGCTCAACGCGACCGCGCAGTCCTGGTGGCCGGCGCCGCTGCGCCGGCACCAGCGGCGCAGCCAGGTGCGGCGGGCGGCCAAGCTGGAGCGCGCGCGCAGTGACCCTGCGGTCCTACCGGACCGCACCCCGGCCAGGAGCCGTCCCGACTCGCGTTGAGCCGCCGCCCGTGTCCGGTCGGGGGCGATGACGACGTCGGCCTACCGGCCGACACCACGGCCACGAGCCGTTCCCCTGCCGCGCGAGCCCTCCCCGTGTCCCGGTCGGGGGCCCTGCGGGCCCCTCGACCGCTCCATTACTCCTTGCGGAGCTGCTCGTAGACCTCCTTGCAGGGCGGGCACACCGGGCTGCCGGGCTTCGGGCTCTTGGTCACCGGGAAGACCTCGCCGCAGAGTGCCTCGACCAGCGTGCCCATGACCGCACTCTCGGCGATCTTGCTCTTGCGGACGTAGTGGAAGACCTCGTTGGCATTGCCGGTGTCGCCCTCGCGGACGTCGGGCTTCTCGAGGAGGTCGGTGCTGCTCACGCGGTGCTCCCTCGGGTCGGGTACGGAAGGCGCCCGGCCGGGCGCAGCTCCCCCGCCCCATGATGGCAGGGTGCCGCCGGCCCACCCCGATCCGCCCGCCCCCGGTCGGACGGGCGGACCGCGGCCGTGGTCGTCCGGCCGGGCGCCCCGGGTCGGCCGGGGTTCAGTGCTCGATGACCCGTCCGGGGCGCGCGGGGTTCTCCAGGATCCGATCCGGCCGCGGCGGGGCGTAGCGGTGCACGTCGAGCTTCTTCTTCGGCGGCCGGTCGTTGGCCATCATCACCGCGACCCAGGGCAGCACGGTGCCCAACACCGCGAAGATGATCGCCAGCCACAGGACCTGGTAGAAGACCGCCGCCAGCACCAGGCTCACTGCGCGGACGGCCATGGTGATCACGTAGCGCCGCTTCCGGGCGGCGTGCTGCTGGGTCAGGCTCGGTGCCGCTTCGGTGATGAGCACCGGCTCCGGCCTGCGGGGTCGTGCGGGCTGCTGGCTCGAGGCCACGGGCTTCCTCCCCTCCGCCGCCCCACGGGGATCGGCGGATCAGCTCCACGAGCGGCGGGGCCCGGCGTCCCGACGGCGTCCGGGTCCCCGCACGGCCCGGGGTCCGCCGCCCATCGTGCCACCGGATCGCGCACGATGCAGACACCCCGGCGGCGCCCCCGGGAAGTCGCTCCAGGAGGGCTTCCTAGGAGGTGACAGCCGCCTTCGCCGCCCGCTTGGCCTCCTGTTGACCTGCCGCACCTGCGCCAGCGACTCGGGGTCGGTGATGTCGGCGACCGACCTCCGGGAGCCGTCCCGGCCGTAGTCCCCGGCGACCTCGCGCCAGCCGGGCGGGGTGACGCCGTACTGCTTGCCGAGCAGCGCGACGAAGATCACCGCCTTCTGCGCGCCGAAGCCGGGCAGCTGACCGACCCGCCGCAGCAGCGTCGCGCCGTCCCGCACATAGGACCACAGCCGCTCGGCGTGACCGTCGTAGCGCTCGATCAGCAGCCGGCACACCGCCTGGGTGCGGGCGGCCATCGAGCGCGGATAGCGGTGCACCGCCGGCGGGCCCTGGAACCAGGCGGCCACCTGCTCCGGGTCGGCGCCGGCGATGTCGGCCGCGGACAGGGTGTCCACGCCCATGCGGTCGGTCAGCAGCCGGGGACCCGCGAAGGCGCGCTCCATGGGGAACTGCTGGTCGAGCAGCATGCCGAGCACGAGCACGAGCGGGTCACGACCGAGCAGCTCGTCGGCCGCGGCGTCCTGGGCGATGCGGAGCTGCGGCACCCGGGCAGTGTGCTGCAAGGGTGCTCGGCGACGACGCCTGGTACGGCCGCGGTGGTCACCCGCCGGGTCACGGCCGAGCAGTACGTCGAGTCGGCCTGCGGGTCGATGACCTCGACGCCGCGGACGTCGCAAGGGACGAGGGGCGCCGACCCGCGAGGGGTCCCGTGGGGATATCAGCAGCTACCGGGACGCCAGTGCGGCGTCGGTGGCCTGACGGATGGCCTCGTAGCAGTTGCAGGCGTGGGACTGCAGGCGCGGCTGGTCGGTGATGGTGATGGCGCCGCGGGTCTAGGCGACTGCTCAGGGTGAGCGCCCATCCGGACACCTGGACAAGGGATCGTTCGGTCGGCGCGTCGGCGCCGAGGAACACCGAGATGCCCACCATGCCCTCCCTGCCGATGGTGGCGTCTCCACGATCTGGTCGGCGCCCAGGTCAGCGACGACGGAGACGACGCCGACGAGGGGAAAGTACACGGCCTGGATCCGGTCATCCCGCTCGTGCAGCACCTGTCCGGGGCCAGCTGGGCCTCGTACAGGTCGGGCAGCAGCCGGGCGAGGGCATCCTCGTCCAGGCCGGCCAGGACGGTGTTGCGGCGTGCAAGTGGTCGGGTCGATCGCCGCCACGACCGGGGGCCTCCACGTGCGGTGCTCGCGGGTGCCGCGACCGGCGGCGGGGAATGGTGATCCCTGGTCCACGGTCCATGCGCTCGGGCGGAGGCTGCCCCTGGGGCGGGGCGACCCATCGTGACAGACGGGACGGCCTGTGCCGACGAGCGCAGTACCCGCACCGCCATGGCAATGTTGGATACGGTGCACAGCGTCCACGGGGCGTGCCCGGCGATCGCCGAGGCGCCACGGGGTGAGGGGCCGGCACGGTCCAACCTCACGCCACGGGTGACGGGTCGCCCCGAGGTGTCAGGCCTGCGGACCGGGCCGGTCCCCCGCCACGTCATGGCGGTGGAGCCCCACGTCCGGCCGGGAACGAGGGGGGACGAGGCTCGTGACCGGATCCACCGACGGCCGCAACACGTCGCGCACCCGAGAGGCGCTGGACGGGCTGGCTCGTCTGCTGCTCGCCGAGGAGAGCACACAGTCGGTGCTCGAGCGCGTCGTCGACCTGGTCAAGCAGGTTATGCCCGAGGGGGTGGAGGCCTCGATCACGGTGCTGCGCAAGCAGCGGGCCACGACCGGGGCCTTCACCGGTGAGCTGGCGTTGCACCTCGACGAGATGCAGTACGGCCAGGGCTACGGCCCGTGCATGGAGGCCGTCCTCGGCGGCCACCTCGTCGAGATCACCGACGCCCGCACCGAGAGCCGGTGGCCCGATTACGTGGCGGTCTTCCTCCAGCACGGCGCGCTCAGTTCGCTCTCGGTCCCGGTACCGGCCGCCCCGTTGGCGGCGGCGTTGAACGTGTACTCGCCGGTGGCCGGCGGGTTCACCGACCAGGACCGGCAGGCCGTCTCCGAGTTCACCGCCTACGCCGCGGTGGCGCTGACCAACGTGGACACCCTGCAGGACGCCCGCGACCAGGCGGAGAACCTGCGGGCGGCGATGGAGTCCCGGGCGGCGATCGAACAGGCGAAGGGCATCGTGATCGAGCGGTACAAGGTGACCGCCGACGAGGCCTTCCGGCTGCTGGCCGCCGTGTCAATGCGCACCAACCGCAAGGTGCGCGATCTGGCCGAGCACCTGGTGCTCACCGGCGAACTGGATTTCTGAGTCGCACCCCGTCGGACACCATCGCCGACGCGTGGCGAGCACCGCCACACCGCCCACGACACGTGCAGCCATCCCCGGACGGAAGACCATGACTGACTCCACCACCCCCGCTGAGAACCCGACCCCGGCCCGGCCCGCTGGGTCGGACACCGCGCCGTCGATGGACCTGACCTGGGCGCTAAGCCAGATGAGCGGCCTGCTGCTCTCCCGGGAAACCGTAGACACCGCGCTCGAGCTGGTCACCACGCTGGCCGCGACCGCCACGGCCGGCACCCTGGGCGCAGCGGTCACCCTCGTCGACGAGCACGGCAAGCGCTCGAAGGCCGCCTCCCACTCCGCGGCCGAGCAGGCCGACGCCCTGCAGTACGAGTTCGACGAGGGGCCCTGCCTGACCGCCTGGCGCAACCGGGAACTGGTGCGCATCGACGACACCACCACCGACGGGCGCTGGCCTCGATGGAACGAGGCGGTCACCCGGCTGGGCGTGCGCTCGGTGCTCAGCGCCCCCCTGCTGATGGGCGAGGAGTCGATCGGTGCGATGAAGGTCTACTGCGAGCGCCCGATGAACTACGGCCCCCACGACGAACAGGTCCTGCGCCTGCTCGCCGCGCAGGCCGCGATCCTGCTGGCCAACACCCAGAGCCTGCACGCAGCCCGCCGGCTCAGCCGGCAGCTCACCGACGCGCTCACCAGCCGGGACGCCATCGCCCAGGCCACCGGGGTGCTCCTGGCCCAGGGCGCGGGCAGCCCGCAAGAAGCCTTCGCCACCCTGGCCGCCACCGCCCGCCAGTCCGACCGCCCGGTCGAGGACGTGGCCCGCGCGCTGCTCGCCGCGGTGACCGCGCGCCACAGCGGCCCTGCAGCCGGCTGAGCAGCCCTCGACCATGACCACCGATGAGCGCCACCGGCGCATGCACGCGGCCCGGGTGCACGCCCAGCTGACCGTCCAGGACCTGTGGCTGCGCTACCTGGCCCTGGGCGGCACCGGTGACGCCTTCGACCTCGACGGCTACCTGCAGGGCCTGGTGCCCCTGGACACCTTCCAGCAGGACGTCCTCGCGCAGGCGCTCAACGAGGCGCTCAGAGACCTCTACCGGAGCTACCTCGTCCCGCTCTCCACTCCAGCGGCAGTGGACGGCTGGGACGACGACCGTCTCCGCAGACTGATGGAACGGCTCCTCGACGACCCGTCACCGGCACCCGGCCCCGACCACCAGCCGCGAGGTGACAGACCCTGCTGAACGGCCACGACGAAGCGGAGGTCCGCGCGGCACCGAGGTGGGTCGCGCCGAACCCGTGACCGAGGGGTGCGCCGCCGCGGCCTGGCGCCGCACCACGGACGGCCCGGCGGCCACGGTCTGGAGCGCCGGGCCTCGGTGTCACCGTTGCCGGCATCGGTGACCCCCGTGCCGGAGAACTCCCCCCATCGCCTCCACGCAGCCGCGTTGCCCGGCGCGATGGCGAGGGCCGGCACGCGCGCGTTCCTGCCCGACCGGAGGATGTCCTGGTGCGCGCGGTGGTCAGCAGGGTCGGTTCGGCGGCCGTGACGGTGGACGGCGAGGTCGTCGGACGGATCGGCCGCGGACTGCTGGCGCTCGTCGGCGTGGGCCGCGAGGACGACGCGGAGCGGGCCCGGACGCTGGCGCGCAAGGTGCACCAGCTGCGGATCTTCCCCGCCGGGGACGGCGCCCGGTCGGTGGGCGACCTCGGCCTGCCGGTACTGGTGGTGAGTCAGTTCACGCTCTACGCCGACACGCGCAAGGGCCGCCGTCCCTCCTGGGCGGACGCCGCCCCCGGCGAGGTGGCCGAGCCCCTGGTCGAGGAGGTGGTCGCCGAGCTGCGCCGCCGCGGCAGCAAGGTCGCCACGGGCGTGTTCGGGGCACGCATGCTGGTGTCGTCGGTGAACGAGGGGCCAATGACCTTGCTGCTGGAGGTCTGAGCGGCGCCCGACCGGATACGGGGCAGTGACGGCACACACGCCCTGTGCGTTTGCTGTGAAACCGGCATCACTGGAACATCCGACCCCTCCGGAGCCGTTGGACAGGGCGTACCACAGGGACACACAGAGCGGGGGCTCACCGGCTGAACAGACAGCCGGCCGAGCGGCCGCACCCCCCGACGCCCGGGTGCACCGTCGCCCATCGACGACCGACGGTGTGCATCCGATTCCGAAGGCAAGGACGAAGACAGATCGTGACGCTGCTGCAGTCTTCCACCTCCGACACCCTCGACGTCCGCTCTCCGCGCCGCGAGCCGGACACCAGCGGGCTGGTCTCGACCGACCTCGTCCGGGTGTACCTCAACACCATCGGCAAGACGGCGCTGCTGACCGCCGAGCAGGAGGTCGAGCTCTCCAAGCGCATCGAGGCCGGCCTGTACGCCGAGCGCCTGCTGGCCGAGCGGCAGCTGACCCCTGCCCTGCAGCGGGACTACAAGGCGTTGGCCGCCGACGGCAAGGCCGCCAAGCGGCACCTGCTCGAGGCCAACCTGCGCCTGGTCGTCTCGGTGGCCAAGCGCTACACCGGCCACGGCATGACGTTCCTGGACCTGATCCAGGAGGGCAACGTCGGCCTGATCCGGGCGGTCGAGAAGTTCGACTACACCAAGGGCTTCAAGTTCTCCACCTACGCGACGTGGTGGATCCGCCAGGCCATCACCCGCGCGATGGCCGACTCCGGCCGCACCATCCGCCTGCCCGTGCACCTCGCCGAGCAGGTCAACAAGGTGGTGCGCACCCGGCGCCGGATCCACCAGGAGCTGGAGCGCGAGCCCACCGCCGAGGAACTGGGCCTCGAGCTCGACATGGCCCCGGAGCGGATCACCGAGCTGCTGGAGTACTCCCGCGACCTAGTGTCGCTGGACCAGACCGTCGGTGCCGACGAGGAGTCCCGGCTCGGTGACTTCATCGAGGACGCCGACGCCGCGGTCGCCGAGGACGCGGTGGCCTTCCAGATGATGAAGGGCGACGTGCGCACCGTGCTCTCCACGCTGGAGGACCGGGAGCGTGACGTGGTCGTGCTGCGTTTCGGTCTGGACGGCGGCCAGCCGCGGACGCTGGAGCAGATCGGCAAGCAGTTCGGCCTCTCCCGCGAGCGGGTTCGCCAGATCGAGCGCGAGACGATGGCCAAGCTGCGCGACCCCCAGCGCGCCGACGCCCTGCGGGATTACTTGGCCTGACCGACGACGACGAGCCGGCCACTGCCTTCGGGGCGGTGGCCGGCTCGTTTCGTGTCCGGCCGCCACGTTGATCATCGTCCGCGTGCACGGGCAGCCGGCGTGTCCTGCCGTGTCGCGCGCACACCGCCGATGATCAACTCTGCTCACACCCCTGGGGTACGCATCCTGCGGGGGCCGGGAGGAACCCGGGCGGTGGGCGGCCCGATCCGGGCGGCGGCGCCGGCCACGACCAGCGAGCGCCCGCCGTGCCAGGGGTTGGGTGGGCCGACGATCACCGGCTCCAGGGTCAGTTGCAGCACCTCCGGCAGGTCGTCGGCCAGCCGGGCGACCCGCAGCAGCAGGTCCTCCAGGGCCGCGACGTCGACCGGCTCGGAGCCGCGGTAGCCGTTCAGCAGCGGCCACGCACGCGGCGCGCGCACCAGCTCGGCGGCGTCCAGATCGGTCAGCGGCAGGGTCCGGTAGGCGCGGTCGCCGAGCAGGTCGGTGGCCACACCGCCCAGGCCGAAGCTGACCAACGCGCCGAAGGACGGGTCGTCGACGATCCCCACGACCGTGGCCACCCCGGGTGCGGCCATCTCCTGGACGACCACCGGATCACCCGACGGGATGGCCGCGAACGTCGTGCGCACCGCCTCGGCGTCGCCCAGGTCCAGCCGCACCCCGCCGAGGTCGGAGCGGTGCCGCAACCACGGGGCCGTCGACTTGAGCACGACCGGGTAGCCGACCTCCTCGGCCGCCGCGACCGCCGCTTCCACGTCGGAGACCGTGCGGGTGCCCAGCAGCGGGATGCCGTAGGCGGCCAGCAGCGCGAGGATCTCCTCGTCGGTCAGCACGCGGCCACCGGGTGCCGAGGCCAACGCCGCCAGGACGACGTCCCGCCCGGCCTGCTCGTCGATCCCCTCGAGCTCGGGGACCTCTCCCACCGGACGGCGCCGCCAAGCGGCGTACTGGGCCATCTTCGCCAACGCGATCACCGCCCGCTCCGGCGTGGAGAACGACGGGACCGAGCCGCGGGCCGGCGTCCCGTCCTCTGCGGGGACGGCAAGCTCGGGCGGGATGCCCTCGGTGGAGAGGAAGCTGGCCACGACCGGCTTGTCCACCGTCCGCGCCACCTCGAGGAGCACGCGGCCGAACTCCGTGGACCCGGACCTGCGGGTCACCGGCGGCAGGAACACCGCGACGACGGCGTCCACGCCCTCGTCGTCCACCGCCTCCTGCAGCGCGGCCCGGAACGCCTCGGCGGACCCGCCGGCGCCGATGTCGGTCGGCGCGTCGTGGGCCGGCTGCATCCCGTACTCCAGGACGGCGTCGGTGACCAACCACCCCATCGCGGTGGAGTTGCCCACCACGGCGACCCGGTTGCCGGCCGGCAACGGCTGATGGGCCAGCAGCGTGCCGACGTCGAACAGCTGCGCCAGGGTCTCCACCCGGATGACCCCGGCCGAGGCGAACAGCGCCGCCACCGACTCCTCCGGCACCGCCACCGAGGTCCCGGCCAGCCCCTCGGTCATCCGCACGTACCGGCCGCTCTTCACTGCCACCACCGGCTTGGTCCGGCCCACCCGGCGGGCCAGGCGGGCGAACTTCCGCGGGTTGCCGAAGCTCTCCAGGTACAGCAGCACCACCTC
>JALYNA010000538.1 GCA_030773455.1 Actinomycetota bacterium | reverse complement strand
CCACGGTGGACCGGGACCGCCACCGGGTCGAGCTCGACGGCCGGGTCGTCGACGTCGAGGTGGACCGCCTCGGCCCCCTGGAGAGCCGGCTCACCACCGCGGGACGGCGGTACGCGGTGGTGTCCGTCGAGGCGCCCGGGTCCCACCTGGTGGAGGTGGACGGCCAGACGCACCGGGTGAGCCGGGACGTCGGCGGGGTGGTCCGCACCCCGGCCCCGGCCGTGGTCGTCGCCGTCCGCGCCGCGCCGGGCGACGAGGTCGAGGCCGGCCAGCCGATCGTCGTCCTCGAGAGCATGAAGATGGAGACCGTGGTGCGGGCGCCGTTCGCGGGGCGGGTCCGGGAGGTCCGGGCCGCCGTGAACAGCCAGGTCGACGCCGGTGCCCCGCTGCTCAGCCTGGACCGCACCGGCGGTGACGTCGAGGAGGCCACCGGCGAGCGGGTGGCCCTGCCCAGCGAGGGAGCGGCACCCGACGACGAGCCACGGGCCCGGGCGCTGGCCCGGCTGGCGGCACTGCGGGCGCTGGTCACCGGCTACGACGTCAGCGGCCGGCACGCGAAGCGGCTGGTCGCCGAGTACGCCGCCGCCCGCGACGAGCTGCCCGCTGACGACGCGCAGCTGCTGCACGCCGAGCTCGACGTCCTCGTCACCTTCGCCGACCTCTGCGAGCTCTCCCGCAACCGGCCGGCCAGCGCCGAGGAGGAGGCCGACGCGCAGGTCCACAGCCCGCGGGAGTACTTCCACGCCTACCTGCGCTCCCTGGACGCCGAGCGGGAGGGGCTGCCGGAGGCCTTCCGGGCCCGGCTGTGCCGCGCGTTGCTGCACTACGGCGTCTCCGGCCTGGAGCCCGGCCCGGCGCTGGCCGAGGCGGTCCACCGGATCTTCCTGGCCCAGCAGCGCATCGGCGAGCAGCTGCCCGCCGTCCTGGCACTGCTGGACCGCTGGCTGACCGCGGACCGGCTGCCCGAGGGGGCGTCGCGGGCTGAGGTGGGGGAGGTCCTCGACCGGCTGGTGGTCGCCACCCAGCTGCGCTACCCGTCGGTCGGCGACCTGGCCCGCGCGGTCCGCTACCGGCACCTCGAGGAGCCGGTCGTCCGGGCGGCCCGCCAGGAGGTCCTCGACCGGGCCGCGCGGCTGCTCGACGAGTTCGACGAGGCCGGGGCGCGCGGCGACACCGCGGAGAGCATCCGGCGGATGGAGGCGCTGGTCGCCAGCCCCGAGCCGCTGGTCCGGCTGCTGGCGCAGCGGTTCAGCCGGCCGACCGCCGTCCCCGACCCGGTCCTGGAGGGGCTCACCCGCCGCTACTACCGCAGTCGCAGCCTCGAGGACGTGCGCGCGACCCTGCTGGACGGGAACACCTGCGTCACCGCCGAGTACGACCTGAACGGCCAGCGGCTGCACCTGGTCGCCCTGATGGCCGACATGGCCGGGCTGCCGACGGCCCTCGCGTCGCTGGCGGGACGGCTGGCCGACGTCGCCGACCCCGCCCAGGTGGTCCTGGACCTCTACGTGAACTGGCCCGACCGCCCGGCCGACGACGAGGCCGTGGCCGAGCACCTGCGCGGCGTGCTCGACGACGTCCCGGCGCTGCGGACCGGCCGCCGGGTCACCGTCACGGTCTGCACTCCGGGCGGCGAGGTCGAGACGGTGACCTACCGCCCGGCCGAGGACGGCCGGCTGGCCGAGGAGCGGATCATCCGCGGCCTGCACCCGCTCACCGCCCAGCGGTTCCAGATCTGGCGCCTGAAGGAGTTCGACGGCGAGCGGGTGCCCTCGCCCGAGGACACCTACCTGTTGCACGTCACCGGGAAGGACAACCCGAACGACGAGCGGTTCATCGCCATGGCCGAGGTCCGCGACCTCACGCCGGTACGCGACGAGCACGGCGAGGTGGTCGGCTTCCCGACGATCGAGCGCCAGCTCACCTCCTGCCTGGACGGCCTGCGCCGCGCACAGGCCCTGCGCCGCTCCCGGCGGCCGCTGCAGCACAACCGCGTCTACCTCTACGCCTGGCCCTCGATCGAGGTGCCGCTGTCGGCGGTGGCGACCTTCGCCCGGACGTCGGCGCCGCTGACGATCGGCGCCGGCTTGGACCAGATCGTGCTGCTGGCGCGCCTGCAGGACGAGGGCCGCCCACCGCGCGAGGTGGCGCTGCGCTTCTCCCACCGGCCGGGCACCGGGATGCGCATGGAGGTGACCGACCGGCCGACCGCGCCGATGCGGCCGCTGGACGACTACACCGCCAAGGTGCTCAGCTCGCGGGCCCGGGGCGCGCCCTACCCGTACGAGCTCAGCAGCCTGCTGACCGGGCCGCAGGGGTCGTTCGTCGAGCACGACCTGGACGCCGACGGGCGGCTGGCCCCGGTCGAGCGCCCGCCGGGCCACAACCGGGCGGGCATCGTCGCCGGGCTGGTGACCACGCCGACGCCCCGCTACCCCGAGGGCATGACCCGCGTGGTGCTCATGGGTGACCCCACCAAGGCCCTCGGCACCGTCGCCGAGCCCGAGTGCGCCCGGGTGGTCGCGGCGCTGGACCTGGCCGAGGAGCGCGGCATCCCGGTGGAATGGTTCGCGCTCTCCTCCGGCGCGCGCATCTCCATGGACAGCGGCACGGAGAACATGGACTGGGTGTCCCGGGCGCTGCGCCGGATCATCGAGTTCACCCAGGCCGGCGGGGAGATCAACGTCGTCGTCACCGGTATCAACGTGGGCGCCCAGCCCTACTGGAACGCCGAGGCCACGATGCTGATGCACACCAAGGGCATCCTGGTGATGACGTCGGACAGCGCAATGGTGCTCACCGGCAAGCACTCGCTGGACTACTCCGGCGGGGTGTCGGCGGAGGACAACTTCGGCATCGGCGGCTACGACCGGGTCATGGGGCCCAACGGGCAGGCGCAGTACTGGGCGCCGGACCTCACCGCCGCCCTCGACGTGCTCTTCCGGCACTACGAGCACACCTACCGGGCGCCGGGGGAGCGCTGGCCGCGGCCGGCGCAGACCTCCGACCCGCGCGACCGGGACGTACGCTCCTTCCCGCACGAGCACCCGGCAAGCGACTTCACCACCGTCGGCGACGTCTTCTCGGCCGAGAAGAACCCCGAGCGCAAGAAGGCCTTCGACATCCGGACCGTCATGCGCGCGGTCACCGACTCCGACCACCCGGTGCTCGAGCGCTGGGCCGGCATGGCCGACGCCGACACCGCCGTCGTCC
>JALYNA010000537.1 GCA_030773455.1 Actinomycetota bacterium | reverse complement strand
TGCTGTTCCCGGCGATCAACGTCAACGACTCGGTGACCAAGAGCAAGTTCGACAACCTCTACGGCTGCCGGCACTCGCTGATCGACGGCATCAACCGGGCCACCGACGTGATGATCGGCGGCAAGGTGGCCGTGGTCTGCGGCTACGGCGACGTCGGCAAGGGCTGCGCGGAGTCGCTGCGCGGCCAGGGCGCCCGGGTCATCGTCACCGAGATCGACCCGATCAACGCGCTGCAGGCGGCGATGCACGGCTACGAGGTCACCACGCTGGACGAGGTGATCGGCAAGGCCGACATCATCATCACGGCCACCGGCAACAAGGACATCATCACCGCCGAGCAGCTCGGCCGGACCAAGCACCAGGCGATCGTCGGCAACATCGGCCACTTCGACAACGAGATCGACATGGCCGGCCTGGCCCGCACGCCGGGCATCGAGCGGACGACGATCAAGCCGCAGGTCGACGAGTGGCGGTTCGCCGACGGTCACACGATCATCGTGCTCTCCGAGGGGCGGCTGCTGAACCTGGGCAACGCGACCGGGCACCCCAGCTTCGTCATGAGCGCCTCGTTCTCCAACCAGGTGCTGGCGCAGATCGAGCTGTGGACCAACCGGGTCGCCTACGAGGGCAAGGAGCCCACGGTGACGGTCCTGCCGAAGAAGCTCGACGAGCACGTGGCCCGCCTGCACCTCGACGCTCTCGGCGTGAAGCTCACCGAGCTCACCAAGGTGCAGGCCGACTACATCGGCGTCCCGGTCGAGGGCCCGTACAAGTCGGATCACTACCGCTACTGATACCGCGAGGGTTCGCCGCGGCACCACGGCACGACTGACCCGCTCTTCGGCAGAACGATGTGCGCTGAGGAGCAGTTCTGAGCGTTGGAACTGCGCCTCAGCGCACACCGTCGCCGCGGCTCGGCCCGGGAGGGAGCATCCGGGGTGCTGGGCCGACCGCGACTCCAACGGGGACACCCGTCCGGAGCACTCCGGGCGGGTGTCCCCGTTTCCGCCGCCGAGCAGCGCAGAATAGTCGCCGTGCCACCCACCGCTGCCCAGAACGGTCCCAGCCGCGGCCGTGTCCTGGTCGTCGACGACGACGCCGCCCTCGCCGAGATGCTCGGCATCGTGCTCCGACGCGAGGGCTACGAACCGGCGTTCGTCTCCGACGGCAACCGCGCGGTGGGCGCCTTCCAGCAGACCCGTCCCGACATCGTGCTGCTGGACCTGATGCTGCCCGGCCGCAACGGCCTGCAGATCTGCCAGGACATCCGCCAGCAGTCGACCGTCCCCATCGTCATGCTCACCGCCAAGGGCGACACGATCGACGTCGTCCAGGGGCTCGAGGCCGGCGCCGACGACTACGTCACCAAGCCGTTCAAGCCGGTCGAGCTGGTGGCCCGGGTGCGAGCGCAGCTGCGCCGCGGGGAGACCGGCCAGGCGGAGAGCCTCTCCATCGGCGACGTGCAGATCGACGTCCCGGCGCACCAGGTCACCCGGAACGGCGTGCCGATCGCGCTGACCCCGCTGGAGTTCGATCTGCTGGTCGCGCTGGCCCGCAAGCCGCGGCAGGTGTTCACCCGCGAGCTGCTGCTCGAGCAGGTGTGGGGCTACCGGCACGCCGCGGACACCCGGCTGGTCAACGTCCACGTGCAGCGGCTGCGGGCCAAGATCGAGCGGGACCCCGAGAAGCCGGAGATCGTGCTGACCGTGCGGGGTGTCGGCTACAAGGCCGGCCCACCGTGAGCGGACGGGCCCGGCAGCCCGTCAGCGAGGGACCAGCGAGGAGCGGAGCGGGCCGACGAAGCGGACCCGAGCGCACCGTGATGTGGCCGTGAGCACCACCCGGCCCGCGCCGCCTGCGGCCGCGGCGTCGCGCGGGGCGTCGTCGTCCTCCTCCGGGACCGTCGGGTCAGCACCGGAGCCGCGGCGCACACCATCGGCCGACCTCGGCGCACTGCGCCGCCGGCTGCGCCGGCGAGCCGTCCGGACCCGCCGGCTGGCGCGGCGAGTGGCCGCGCGGGCGGTGACCGCGTGGCGCTCGTCGCTGCTCATCCGGATCGGCGCGATCACCATGGTCGTGGCCGGCACGGTCGTGGTGATCGTCGGCCTGGTGCTGTTCAGCCAGATCCGCGACCAGCTGCTGTCGGTCAAGGAGCAGGCGGCCATCGACCAGGCGCAGACCGGCGTCATCTACGCGCAGAGCGAGGTCGCGGGCATCGCTGCCGGCGACGGCGCGAGCGTGCGGGCCACCCTGGACCGCACCGTCCGGCAGCTGCGCGAGCGCGGTGGCCCGGCCGGTGACTTCGAGGTCGTCATGGTCTACCGGACCGGGGACGCCGAGCGGCCGCCCGCCGTGAGCCAGCGCGGCATCTACCCGGCGATCCCCGCGGAGCTGCGGGCGGACGTGGCCTCCGGCGGCCAGTACGCGCAGTACGCGATGGTCCCCGACGGCAGCGGGCAGTCCCGGCCCACCTACCTCGTCGGAGCTCCCGTGCCGACCGGCGCGGGCAGCGCCGAGCAGATCGAGCTCTACTACGCCTTCCCGTTGGACCAGGAGGCGGAGAGCCTGGCGCTGTTCCGCAGCACGGTGGTCGTCAGCGGCATCGCCCTCACCCTCTTCGTCGCGGGCATCGGCGTCCTGGTGACCCGCCTGGTGGTCGACCCGGTACGTCAGGCGGCGGGCACCGCGCAGCGGCTGGCGGACGGGCAGCTCGAGGAGCGGATGGCCGTGCGCGGCGAGGACGACCTCGCCCGGCTGGCGACCAGCTTCAACGCGATGGCCGACAGCCTGCAGCGGCAGATCACCCAGCTGGAGTCGCTGTCGCAGCTGCAGCAGCGCTTCACCTCCGACGTCTCGCACGAGCTACGCACGCCGCTGACCACGGTGCAGATGGCCGCCGAGGTGCTCTACGAGTCCCGCGAAGACTTCCCCCCGCACGTGGCCCGCTCGGCGGAGCTGATGCACACCGAGCTGGACCGCTTCGAGGTCCTGCTCACCGACCTGCTCGAGATCAGCCGCTACGACGCCGGGGCCGCCGTCCTCGTCGGTGAGCCGACCGACCTGGGCGCGCTCGTGCGGCGGGTGGCGGGCGGGATGTCCGCGCTGGCCGAGCGGCACGGCTGCGAGCTGGCCGTCTCCGGCCCCGGGCGTGAGGTCATCGCCGAGGTCGACGCCCGCCGCGTGGAGCGGATCCTGCGCAACCTGGTCGGCAACGCGATCGAGCACGGCACCGGCCGGCCGGTGGAGATCACCTGGGCGGCCAACCGGACGGCGGCGGCGGTCACCGTGCGCGACCACGGGGTCGGGCTGTCCCCGGCGGAGGCGCAGCACGTGTTCGACCGCTTCTGGCGCGCCGACCCCTCGCGGGTGCGCACCGTCGGCGGCAGCGGGCTGGGGTTGTCGATCAGCCTGGAGGACGCGCGGCTGCACGGCGGCTGGCTGCAGGTGTGGGGGCAGCCCGGCGCCGGCGCGCAGTTCCGGCTGACCCTGCCGCTGACCGCGGGCACCGACCTCACCAGCTCGCCGCTGCCGCTGCGGCCGGCGGCCCTGCGCCGTCCCGGGGGAGCCCGGTGACCCGCCGGGGAGCCGTCCTGGGCGCGGCGCTGCTGGCCCTGGTCACCGCCTGCTCCACCGTGCCGACGGGCTCGCCGACGGTGCAGATCACCCAGGCGCCGGAGCGCCTGGACGGTCCGGTCGGCATCGAGCCGCTGTCGCCGGAGGCCGGCGCCACGCCGGAGGAGGTCGTCCGCGGTTTCCTCGACGCCGCCGCCAGCACGGTGCGCGGGCACCCCGTGGCCCGCGAGCACCTCGCCCCTGGGCCGCGCGGGTCCTGGTCGGACGACGCGGGCATCACCGTGCTCGGCGCCGACTACGCCACCGTCACCACCGACGCCGGCACCGTCCTCGTGACCGGCGAGCTGGTCGGCACGATCGACCAGCAGGGCGGGTTCACCGTGGGCGGCCAGGAGGTCTACTCGCGGGAGTTCCGGCTCGAGCAGGTCGACGACGAGTGGCGGATCAGCGACCCGCCGGACGGGCTGCTCATGCTCGAGCCGGACTTCGAGCGGTTGTACGAGCGGCGCGACCTCTACTTCCTCGACCCGACCGGTCAGCGTGTGGTGCCCGACCCGCGGTACCTGATCAGCGGGGAGGCCCAGCCGACGGTGCTGGTCGAACGGCTGCTCGACGGGTCGTCGGCGGTGCTGGCCGCGGGCGTCCGCAACGAGCTCGCGGGGGCCGCGCTGGGCAGCACGGTGACGGTGTCCGCGCAGGCGGTCACTGTGGACCTGACCGGCATCGCCGACGCGCCGCCGTCCCGGCTGGCCGGGCTGTCGGCCCAGCTGGTGTGGACGCTGGGTCAGCTGCCGACGGTGCGCTCGGTGGAGGTCCTCGTCGACGGCAACCCGCTGAACCTCGATGGCGTGTCGCCGGTGCAGACCGTCGACACCTGGGCCGCCCTGGACCCGGACGCCGCCCCGGTCGACGCCGTCGGGCACTACCTGGTCGACGGGGCGCTGTGGACGGCGACGGACGCCCCGGCGCCGGCGCCCGGCCCGGCCGGCGCGGGGGCCTACGGGCTGTCCAGCGCCGCGGTCGGCACCGACCCGAGCACCGGTGAGTTGATCCAGATGGTGGGGGTGACGGAGCGGGACGGGGAGGCGACGCTGCTCACCGGCCCCTACGGCGGTGACCTCACGCCCGTCCTGGCCGGCAGCTCGCTCACCGTGCCCACGGTCGCGGCCACCCGCCAGGAGTTCTGGCTGGTGCGCGACGGCTCCACGGTGGTGCGGGTGTCCCCGGGTGGGCCTCCGCAGGCGGTCAACGCCGTCACGCTGCCGGGCCTGGGCCGGGCCACGGCGCTGCAGCTCTCACCCGACGGGGTCCGGGCCGCGGTGGTCGTCGAGGACGGCCGGCGGCAGAGCTTGCACGTGGGCACCGTCGTCCGTTCCGACGACGGGCCGGTGGCGCTGCGCGACTGGCGCCAGGTCACCCCCACGCTGAGCCAGGTCGTCGACGTCGCGTGGCGGACCTCCGGCAGCCTCCTGGTGCTGGCCGGGGATGCCGGCGAGGACGGGACCGTCCCCTACGTGGTCGGTGTCGACGGCTATGGGCTCTCTTCGATGCCCACCGCCGGGCTGCCCAGCCAGCCGACCCATGCCGCCGCCGCGCCCGAGCGCCCACCGCTGGTAAGCGCCGGCGGCACGATCTGGGAGTGGCAGGTCGCCGGCGGCACGTGGGTGACGCTCGTCCGCGGCCAGCAGCCCCAGCCGGGCACCGAGCCGTTCTACCCCGGCTGACCCGCGCGTCCACAGATCGCCCGCGGCCCTGGGCGCGGCCCGGGCGGGGCGCGAGGCTGGGGGAGTGGACGGCGGGGTGCTCGCGGCGCTGGCCGACCTGCTGCTCCCGCGCGAGTGCGCCGGGTGCGGCGTGCCGGGCGCCGTCCTCTGCCGGGGGCGCGCCGCGCTGCTCGCCGTCCCGCACCTGGCCCAGCCACGCCGCTTCCCGGCGGGCTTCCCGCCGACGGTGGCGGCCGGCGCCTACGACGGGCCCGTGCGGCCGGTGGTCAACGCCTTCAAGGAGCGCGACCGGGCCGAGCTGGCCCGCCCGCTGGGGACCGCCCTCGCGCTGGCCGTCGCCGGCGTGCTCGCCGGGCTCCCCGCGCGGCCGGGCGCGGTCCGGCTGGTCCCGGTGCCCAGCGGGGC
>JALYNA010000536.1 GCA_030773455.1 Actinomycetota bacterium | reverse complement strand
TCGAGGCGCTGGTCCGCCGGGCCGACGTCGTGGTGAGCATGCGGCTGCACGCGCTGGTGCTCGGCCTCAAGCACGGTCGCCCGGTCGTCGCATGCGACCCGATCGCGGGCGGCGCCAAGGTCGCGAGCCAGGCCGCGGCGCTGGACTGGCCGCTCGTCGTCCCCGCCGAGGACATCACCGCCGAGGCCCTCGACGCCGCCCTCGGGCGCTGCCTGTCCGGCGAGTTGGCCGAGCGGGTGCGCGCGGCGGGGGAGCGGGGTCGGGCGGGCAACGCCCGGGCGCGCGCCTGGTTCGAGGAACAGATCGCCGGCTGAGCACCGCGTGCGGCCCCGTCCCGGGCCCTGCCCTGAGCTTGGGAAGGGTGGGGAGGACGGTGGCCCTCCTCCAGGGTCCCGCTGCGAGCGTGCGAGTGGCGGGGGGCAGGGGGTCCTTTCTCAGGCCAGCGCCTGGTCCAGGTCGGCGAGCAGATCCTCGACGTCCTCGATGCCGACCGAGAGCCGCACCAGGTCGGCGGGCACCTCCAGCGGCGAGCCGGCGGCGCTCGCGTGGGTCATCCGCGCCGGGTGCTCGATCAACGACTCCACCCCGCCCAGGGACTCCGCCAGGGTGAACAGCTGCGCCCGCTCGCAGACCCGCAGCGCGGCGTCCTCCCCGCCGGCCAGCCGGAACGACAGCATCCCGCCGAACCCGGACATCTGTTTCGCGGCGATCTCGTGACCGGGGTGGTCGGGCAGGCCCGGGTAGCGCACCGAGGAGACCGCCGGGTGGCCGAGGAGGAAGTCGGCGACCCGGGCGGCGTTGGCCTGGTGCCGGTCCATCCGGACGCCGAGGGTCTTGATGCCGCGCAGCACCAGCCAGTCGGCCAGCGGGCCGGAGACCGCGCCCATCGCGTTCTGGTGGAAGGTGAGCCGCTCGGCGAGGTCGTCGTCGTCGACGACGAGCGCGCCGCCGACGACGTCGGAGTGGCCGCCGAGGTACTTCGTCGTGGAGTGGACGACGACGTGGGCGCCCAGTGTCAGCGGCTGCTGCAGGTAGGGCGAGGCGAAGGTGTTGTCGACGACGAGCAGCGCCCCGGCCTGGTCCGCGACGGACGCGGTCAGGGCGATGTCCGCGATGTTGAGCAGCGGGTTGGTCGGCGTCTCGCACCAGATCACCCGGGTGGTCGGCCGGATCGCCGCGCGCAGCGCGTCCGGGTCGTTGAGGTCGGCCGGCGTGTGCTCCACGCCCCAGCGCGACGCCACCCTTGAGATGAGCCGGAAGGTGCCGCCGTAGGCGTCGCCACCGAGCACGACGTGACTGCCGGGCTCGCAGACCGTGCGCAGCAGGGTGTCCTCGGCGGCCAGCCCTGAGGCGAACGCCAGCCCGGTGCGGCCCTGCTCGAGGGCGGCGAGGGCCTCCTGCAGCGCCGTCCGGGTGGGGTTGGCGCTGCGGGCGTACTCGTAGCCGCCGCGCAGCCCGCCGACGCCGTCCTGCCTGAAGGTGGTGGCCAGGTGCAGGGGGACGACGACGTCGCCGGTGGCCGGGTCCGGGTCCTGCCCCGCGTGGATGGCGCGGGTGTTGAAGCCGGTCACTTCCCCTCCTCGCTGACGCTTGTCGGCGCCGTGCCCGGCGCCGGCTCTGTCATCGGTGACCTCGCGAGCTCGGTCACTGTGACCCGACCGCAGGAGCCGGCCCGGCGGACGACGTCGAGGCGAGGTGACCGAGCACGTCCTGGCGGGTGACCACGCCGGCCGGCTTGCCCTCCTCGTGGACGAGCAGCGCATCGGCCGACCCCAGGGCCGCGACCGCGGCGCTCACCGGCTCGCCGGAGCCGATGATCGGCAGCGGCGGGGACATGTGCCGCTCCACCCGGTCGGAGAGGTTGGCCCGGCCGGCGAAGAGGGCGTCGAGCAGCGTTTTCTCCTCGACCGACCCGACGACCTCGCCGGCGGTCACCGGGGGCTCGGCGCGCACCACGGGCAGCTGGCTGACGCCGTACTCGCGCAGGATGTCGATGGCGTCGCGCACCGTCTCGTTCGGGTGGGTGTGCACCAGCTCCGGCGTCGCCCCGCCTTTCTCGGCGAGCAGCTCGCCAACGGTGCCCTGCGTGGCCTGCTCCAGGAAGCCGTAGTCGGCCATCCAGTCGTCGTTGAAGATCTTCCCGAGGTAGCCGCGCCCGCCGTCGGGGAGCAGGACCACCAGGACGTCGTCCCTCGTCAGCCGCTCCGCGACGCGCAGCGCGGCGACCACGGCCATGCCGCAGGAGCCGCCGACGAGCATGCCCTCCTCGCGGGCCAGCCGCCGGGTCATGGCGAAGGAGTCGCCGTCGCTGACGGCGATGATCTCGTCGGCGATCGTGCGGTCGTAGGCATCGGGCCAGAAGTCCTCGCCCACGCCCTCGACCAGGTAGGGCCGCCCGGTGCCGCCGGAGTAGACCGAGCCCTCGGGGTCGGCGCCGACCACGCGCACCCGCCCGCCCGAGGCCTCCTTGAGGTAGCGGCCGGTGCCGCTGATCGTCCCGCCGGTGCCGACGCCGGTGACGAAGCAGGTCACCCGCCCGTCGGTCTGCGCCCAGATCTCCGGCCCGGTGGTCTCGTAGTGCGACCGCGGGTTCGCCGGGTTGGCGTACTGGTCGGGCTTCCAGCCACCGGGCAGCTCGCGGGCCAGCCGGTCGGAGACCGAGTAGTAAGAGCGCGGGTCGGCCGGGTCGACGGCGGTCGGGCAGACGTGCACCTCGGCGCCGTAGGCCCGCAGGACGTCGATCTTCTCCTTGCCCACCTTGTCGGGGCAGACGAAGACGCAGCGGTAGCCGCGCTGCTGGGCGACCAGGGCCAGCCCGATGCCGG
>JALYNA010000535.1 GCA_030773455.1 Actinomycetota bacterium | reverse complement strand
GTGCTGCGCCGGCTGGCCGACGAGCGGGTGCCGGGAGCCTCGCCGCGGCACTGGTGGGGCCTGGCGCCGCTGTCCGACGACGCACCGCTGGTGCCGGCGGAGGAGGCCGTGCGGGTGCGGCCGTCGGCCATCGAGACGTTCCAGCGCTGCCCGCTGCGGTGGGTGCTCGGCGCGGTCGGGGCCGAGGCCTCACCCGACGCCACCCGCACCGTCGGCTCGGCTGTGCACGCGGTGGCCCAGCAGGTCGCCGAGGGCCTGCCGCCGGCCGAGGCGCCGGACGCGCTGGCCACCGAGCTCGACCAGCTGGACCTGGGCCCCGGCTGGTCGGACCAGCGGCAGCGGGCCACCGCCCAACAGATGCTCGAGCGTTTCCTGCGCTGGCACGCGGCCAACGGCCGCGAGCTGGTCGCCACCGAGGAGGACTTCGACGTCACCGTCGGCCGGGCCCGGCTGCGCGGCCAGGTCGACCGCCTCGAGCGCGACGCCGAGGGCCGGCTGGTCGTCGTCGACCTCAAGACCGGCAGGACCGCGGCCCGGGACGTCGAGACGCACGGACAGCTGGCCGCCTACCAGGTCGCGGTCGCCGCCGGGGGGTTCGGCGAGCACGGCAGCGTGCCCGGCGGCGCGGCGCTGCTGCAGGTCGGTACCGGCGCCAGGGCCAAGGAGCAGCACCAGGAGCCGCTGCCGGTCGACGTCCCGCTGGAGCAGACCCCGGCCGGCGAGCTGATCGCCGCGGTCGGCGAGGGCATGGGCGCGGGCGCGTTCGAGGTGCGTACCGGCACGCACTGCCAGCGCTGCCCGGCCCGTCGCAGCTGCCCGCTGCACGAGCGCGGCCGGCAGGTGACGGGGTGAGCTCCGGTCAGCTCTCCTTCGACGACCTCCTCGGCAACGAGCAGGCTCCCGAGCCCGAGCCGCGGCGGGTGCTCACCCCGGCCGAGGTGGCGCACCGGTGCGGGCTGTCCTACGCGCCGTCCCCGGAGCAGGCCGAGGTGGTCGCCGCACCGGCCGACCGGCCGCTCGTGGTGGTCGCCGGCGCGGGCTCGGGCAAGACGGAGACGATGGCCGCGCGGGTCTCCTGGCTGGTGGCCAACCGCGTCATCGAGCCCGAGGCCATCCTGGGCCTGACCTTCACCCGCAAAGCGGCCAGCGAGCTGGGCGAGCGCATCCGCCTGCGGCTGGGCGCGCTGGCCCGCCACCCCGACACCGAGCCGGACCTGCGCGAGCGGCTGGAGATCGCACAGCCGACGGTCGCCACCTACCACGGCTACGCCGCCTCGCTGGTCGCCGAGCACGGGTTGCGGATCGGCGTCGAGCCCGGCGCCGGCGTCCTCGGCCCGGCCATGTGCTGGGGGCAGGCCGCCTCGGTGGTGGCCGCCTACACCGGCGACATGGACGACGTCCCGCTCTCGCTGCTGACCACCGTCGAGGACGTGCTGGCCCTCGCCGCCGACATGGGCGAGCACGACGTCACCCCGCCCGCGCTGCGCGCCTGGACGGCGAGGCTCGAGGCGCAGGTGCAGGGCTACCCCGACGCCCCGAAGAAGCGCGGGCCCTACGCCCCGGTCCTCGAGGTGCTCGCCCGGCAGCGGGCCCGGGTGGCGCTGCTGCCGCTGGTCGAGGCCTTCGAGGCGCGTAAGCGGGCGATGGGCTCCATCGACTACGCCGACCAGGTCGCCTCCGCCGCGCGGATCGCCGTCTCCGCCCCGGAGGTCGGCCGCCGCGAGCGCGCCCGCTGGAAGGTCGTGCTCCTGGACGAGTACCAGGACACCAGCGTCGGCCAACTGCGGATGCTCGAGTCGCTGTTCGGTGGGGAGACCGGGCACCCGGTGCTGGCGGTCGGCGACCCCCGGCAGTCCATCTACGGCTGGCGCGGCGCCTCCGCCGGCACCATCGAGCGCTTTCCGCGGACCTTCCCCGGCACCCGCGGCCGCCGGGCGCAGCGGCTCACCCTGGCGACCAGCTGGCGCAACGACGAGGCGGTGCTCGCCGTCGCCAACGCGGTGTCGGCCGTGCTACCGCCGCCGGAGGTGCCGCTGCCCGACCTCGCGCCTGCGCCGACCGCCGGCCGCGGCGCGGTCACCGCCGGCCTGTACGGGACCGTCGCCGAGGAGACCGCCGCCCTGGCCGACCGGCTGGCCGCCATCTGGCACGAGCGACGGCTGGAGGCCGGTCGTCCCGAGTGGGCCCCGGAGGGGTCCGCG
>JALYNA010000534.1 GCA_030773455.1 Actinomycetota bacterium | reverse complement strand
GCTTGGCGCCGCCGGCCGCGGCCGCGGCCCCTCCGCCGGCGGCGAGGCCCGCGGGCAGCGACACCTCGAGCCGGCGCCCGCCGACCTCGACGACGACGGTCTGCCGCGGCTCGTCCTCGTCCTGCCCGGCCGGGGCGGCGGAGTACGGCGGGACCTGGTTGTCCCACTCGGTCTCGATCCAGCGGGTGTGCACGGTGAAGGGCTCGCTGGTGAACGCCTCATCGCGGACGACGGCCCGGTGGAACGGGACGACGGTCGGCATCCCCTCGACCACCAGCTCGTCGAGCGCCCGGCGGGCCCGCTGCAGGGCCTCCTCGCGGGTGGCGCCGGTGACGATCAGCTTGGCCAGCATCGAGTCGAACGCGCCGACCACCTCGCCGCCGGTCTCGACGCCGGAGTCCCAGCGCACGCCGGGGCCCTGCGGGATCTCCAGCCGGGTGACCGGGCCGGGGGCGGGCATGAAGTTGCGCCCGGCGTCCTCGGCGTTGATCCGGAACTCGATGCTGTGCCCGCGGGGATCGGGGTCCTCGGTGAGCTCCAGCGGGAGGCCGTCGGCGATGCGGAACTGCTGGCGGACCAGGTCGATGCCGCTGGTCTCCTCCGAGACCGGGTGCTCGACCTGCAGCCGGGTGTTGACCTCGAGGAAGGAGATCGAGCCGTCGACGCCAACGAGGTACTCCACCGTGCCGGCGCCGGAGTAGCCGGCCTCGGCGCAGATGGCCTTGGCGGAGGAGTGGATGCGTGCCCGCTGCTCGTCGGTCAGGAACGGCGCGGGGGCCTCCTCGACCAGCTTCTGGTTGCGCCGCTGCAGCGAGCAGTCGCGGGTGCCGACGACGACCACGTTGCCGTGGGTGTCGGCGAGCACCTGGGCCTCGACGTGCCGGGGCTTGTCGAGGAAGCGTTCGACGAAGCACTCGCCGCGGCCGAAGGCCGAGACAGCCTCGCGGACGGCGGAGTCGAACAGCTCGGGGATCTCCTCGATCGTCCGGGCGACCTTCAGCCCGCGCCCGCCACCGCCGAACGCCGCCTTGATGGCCACCGGCAGGCCGTGCTCTTCCGCGAAGGCGACCACCTCGTCGGCGCTGCCCACGGGGTCCTTGGTGCCGGGCACCAGCGGGGCGCCGGCCTTCGTCGCGATGTGCCGGGCCTGCACCTTGTCCCCGAGCGCGACGATCGCCTCGGGGGAGGGGCCGATCCAGGTCAGCCCTGCGTCGGTCACCGCCCGGGCGAAGTCGGCGTTCTCGGAGAGGAAGCCGTAGCCGGGGTGGACGGCGTCGGCACCGGACCGCTGCGCCACGTCCAGGATCTTGTCGATCACCAGGTAGGAGTCGCCCGGCGTCGTCCCCCCGAGCGCGAAGGCCTCGTCGGCCGCGCGCACGTGCAGGGCGTCGCGGTCGGGCTCGGCGTAGACCGCCACGCTCCTCAGCCCGGCGTCCCTGCACGCGCGGGCCACCCGGACCGCGATCTCGCCGCGGTTGGCGATCAGGACTTTCTGCACGGGTGTTCTCCCTCGGGGTCGGTCTGCGTCGATGGCGGCCGGCGCCGCCGGCGGGCCGGGCTCATCGGCGCCACAGGTCGGTGATCGCCAGCCCGCGCTTGGCGAGCTGCTCGCGCAGCGTGGCCAGCGACAGGCCGACGACCGCCGCGGGGTCGCCGTCCACCCGCCGGACGAACGGCGCGCCGAGCCCGTCGAGGGTGAACGCGCCGGCCACGGCCAGCGGCTCGCCGGTCGCCAGGTAGGCCTCGATCTCCCGCGGCGTCGGGCTGGCGAAGTGGACGACCGTGGAGACGACGGCGACGTCCCGGCTGACCACCTGGCCGTCCTGGACGTCGAAGAGCGCCTGGCCGGTGTGCAGCACGCCGCTCCTGCCGCTCATCCGCCGCCAGCGGTCGCGGGCGTCGTGCGCGTCGGCGGGCTTGCCCAGCGGCTGGCCGCGGAACTCCAGCAGCGAGTCGGCGCCCACGACCAGCGCGTCGGTCTCCTGCTCGGCGACGGCCCTGGCCTTGGCGGCGGCCAGCAGGGCGACCTGCTCGCCGACCCGCGGGGCCTCCACCGCCGACTCGTCGACCTGGCTCACGACGACCTCGGGCGTCAGCCCGGCCTGCCGCATCAGGGCCAGGCGCGCCGGGGACGCCGACGCCAGCACCAGACGGCGGTCCACGCTCATGCTGTCTCCTCGCTGGCGCTCGTCGGCCGCATCCGCAGCCACGCTGTCTCGCCGCACCAACTCGCACGCTCGTTCATGCGAATCGCCCGGAGGCGCGCCAGCCACCCGGCCCCGGACGCAGCGGATACCGGTGGGCGTCCCCGAACGACGACCAGGCCCCGACCGGGGTGGGCCGGCGAGGGATGCGTCGCTGCGACAGCGCGGCGACGACGACGGTGAGTGCGGCGAGCTCCTCGGCGGTGGGCTCGCCCCTGACCACCCGCAGGAGCGGGCGCTGCGGTTCGCTCATCAGAGGGGGATGTTCCCGTGCTTCTTCGGCGGGAGCGTCTGCCGCTTGTTGGCCAGCAGGCGCAACCCCTTCGTGACCTCGAGGCGGGTCTCCGACGGCCGGATCACCTGGTCGACGTACCCGCGGTCGGCCGCGATGTACGGCGAGAGCAGCGCGTCCTCGTACTCGGTGATCAGCTCGGCGCGGCGGGCGTCGGGGTCCTCGGCGTCGGCGAGCTCCCGCCGGTAGAGGATGTTCACCGCCCCCTGCGCGCCCATGACGGCGATCTGCGACGTCGGCCAGGCGAGGTTCAGGTCGGCACCGAGGTGCTTGGAGCCCATGACGTCGTAGGCGCCGCCGTAGGCCTTGCGGGTGATCACGGTGATCTTCGGCACGGTCGCCTCGGCGTAGGCGTAGATCAGCTTGGCGCCGCGGCGGATGATCCCCTCCCACTCCTGGGACGTGCCGGGGAGGAACCCGGGGACGTCGACGAAGGTCAGCACCGGGACGTTGAAGGCGTCGCAGGTGCGCACGAACCGCGCGGCCTTCTCGCTGGCGTCGATGTCCAGCGTGCCGGCGAACTGGGTGGGCTGGTTGGCCACGATGCCGACCGGCCGGCCCTCGACCCGGCCGAAGCCGGTGAGGATGTTCGGCGCGAACAGCGGCTGCACCTCGAGGAACTCCCCGTCGTCGAGCACGTGCTCGATGACGGTGTGCATGTCGTAGGGGGTGTTGGCCGAGTCCGGGACGAACGTGTCGAGCTCGCGGTCGTCGTCGGTGACGCCGTCGTGCGTGGTGTCGGCCGGGGCGACCTCGAGGGCCGGCAGCGGGTCGAGGTTGTTGCTCGGCAGGTAGGACAGCAGCGACTTGACGTAGTCCAGGGCGTCGTCCTCGTTCTCGGCCAGGTAGTGGGCGACACCGGACTTGGTGTTGTGCGTGCGGGCGCCCCCGAGCTCCTCGAGCGTGACGTCCTCGCCGGTCACGGTCTTCACGACGTCGGGGCCGGTGATGAACATCTGGCTGGTCTGGTCGACCATCACGACGAAGTCGGTGAGCGCGGGGGAGTAGACGTGCCCGCCGGCCGCGGCGCCCATGACCAGCGAGATCTGCGGGATGACGCCGGAGGCGTGCACGTTGCGCCGGAAGATCTCGCCGTAGAGGCCGAGGGAGACCACGCCCTCCTGGATGCGCGCGCCGCCGCCCTCGTTGATGCCGATGATCGGGCAGCCGTTGCGGAGCGCCAGGTCGAGGACCTTGACGATCTTCTCGCCGTAGACCTCGCCGAGGCTGCCGCCGAAGACGGTGACGTCCTGGGAGAAGACGCAGACCGGGCGGCCGTCGACGGTGCCGTACCCGGTGACGACGCCGTCGCCGAAGGGTCGCTTGGACTCCATGCCGAAGTTGGTGGAGCGGTGGCGGGCGAACTCGTCGAGCTCGGTGAACGAGCCCGGGTCGAGCAGCGCCTCGATGCGCTCGCGGGCGGTCATCTTCCCCGCGGCGTGCTGCTTCTCCACGGCGCGCTCCGAGCCCGCGTGGGTGGCCTCCTGCACGCGGCGGTCGAAGTCCGCCAGCTTTCCGGCGGTGGTGTGGATGTCGACGTCGCCGGCGAGGTGGTCCCCGGCGTTCTCCAGTTCAGCCGCGCTCACGCATCTCTCCTCGCTGGGGCTCCGTCGGCGGCGTCCGCGCGCTGCCGTGCCCGGGCGTGAGCTCTCTCGCCCACGGTTTCCGTAGCGTAGAAGAGTGCCCGACTCGCCGCCGTCCCCCTCCTCCGCCCCTTCCCGGGCTCCGCTCGACGGCCGGTCGCTGGCGACCGCGCTGACCTCCGGCAGCGCCCTGTGG
>JALYNA010000533.1 GCA_030773455.1 Actinomycetota bacterium | reverse complement strand
GTGCCGCGGCGCCCGCGGCCAGCACGGGCAGGCCCGGCGCGACCACCGGCACCAGGGCGAGGGCCACCGCGGCACCGGCCAGGGCGACGCCCAGGCGCAGCCGGTCGCGGATCTCTCCGGCGAGGATGGCGAGGAAGAACGCCGGGAAGACGGCGTCCAGGCCGAGCGCGCGGGTGTCGAGCGCGGGCACGAAGACCCCGGCCACCGTGCCGGCCACCCACGCGGCGTACTGCGCCGCGGAGTGGCCGAACAGGTACTCGCGGTCGAACCGGCCGTCCCCGCGGGCGGCCGTCGCCCAGGACGTGTCCACGTTGGCCTGGCCCTCCAGCGCTCGGCGCAGCCGGGTGCCGCGCAGCGAGGGCCCGAGTGCGAAGCCCATCGGGAGAAACCGGGAGATGACCAGGGTGGCGGCGCCGACCGCGGCCCCGACGCCCCCGCCGGCGCCGACGATGCCCAGGGCGGCGAACTGGCCCGAGCCCGAGTAGACCAGCGCCGACATCACGATCGCGACACCGGCGGGCATGCCGGCGTCGGTGGCCACCACTCCGAAGGAGAGGGCCAGCACGAACGTCGCGGCGCCGTAGGGCGTCCCGTCGCGCAGCCCGTCCCGCCACCCTCTGCCGTCCCCCGCGGTGCCGTCCACGCCGCCCGTCCTCCCCGTTCCGGTCCGCCGGGCCCTCGTCCGGGGGACGGCGTCGGGACGACCCTGTCAGCACCGGCCGGCGGCCGTACGGGCCGGACCGGCTTGGGGTCAGACCGGCCGGGTCAGACCGGCCGGGTCAGACCGGCTGGGGTCCGGATGGCGGCGGGGCGGACGGGTCGGCCGGGCCGGGCACGGGGAACGGAGCCGGCTCCGGCGGCGGGGTCGGGTCCACGGGCGACGGCGTGGGCGACGGCGGCTGCGGGCCGGGAGGGGGCACGGTCATGGGCCGACGCTAGCCCCGGCCGGGCCCGGTGGACCGGCGGAGCCGCGTCCGACGCCCTAGCGTTCCGGGACGTGAGCGAACGCGTGGTGGTGATCGGCGGGGACGCCGCAGGTGGTAGTGCCGCGTCGCAGGCGAGGAAGCGACGGCCCGACCTGGACGTGGTCATGTTCGAGCGGGGCCGCGCGACGTCGTACTCGGCCTGCGGCATCCCGTACTGGATCAGCGGCGCCGTCGGGTCCGAGGCGGACCTGATCACCCGCACGCCGGAGCAGCACCGCGCCATGGGCATCGACGTCCGGATGCGGACCGAGGTGGTCGGCATCGACCTCGACCGGCGCGTCGTCCACTGGCGGGACCTCGCCGACGGCGACAGCGGCGTCGAGCCGTTCGACGAGCTGGTGTATGCCACCGGCAGCGTGCCCATGCGGCCACCGGTGCCCGGCATCGACGCCACGGGCGTGCACGGCGTCCAGGTCCTGGACGACGGTGCGGTGCTGCGGGACGAGCTCGAGCGCGGCGACGTGCGCCGTGTGGTCGTCGTCGGCGGCGGATACATCGGCCTGGAGATCGCCGAGGCCTGCCGGATCCGCGGACTCGACGTCACGGTCGTCGACATGTCGCCCACCCCGGTCGGCACCTTCGACCCCGAGGTGGGCGCATTCATCGCCGACGCCGTCCGCGGCCAGGGCATCGAGCTGGTGCTCTCCGACGCCGTCGCGGGGATCGAGACCGACGCCGGCGGGCGGGCCCGCGCGGTGGTCACCGCGAGCGGACGGCAGCTGCCCGCCGACCTGGTGGTGCTCGGCCTGGGCGTCCGGCCGGCCGTGCGGCTGGCCCAGGAGGCCGGCATCCCGCTCGGCGTGTCCGGCGGCATCGCCGTCGACGCGCGGATGCGCACCCAGGTCGACGGCGTGTGGGCGGCCGGGGACTGCGTGGAGTCGGTGCACCGGCTCTCCGGTCAGCGCGTGGTCGTGGCCCTAGGCACGCATGCGAACAAGCAGGGCCGGGTGGCGGGCATCAACATCGGCGGCGGGTACGCCACCTTCCCCGGCGTCATCGGCACCGCGATCACCCGCGTGTGCGACCTGGAGGCCGCCCGCACCGGGCTGTCCACCGCCGAGGCCGAGGCGGCCGGCTACGAGTTCGTCACCGCCGTCGTCGACTCGACCACCAAGGCCGGCTACTTCCCGGGCGTGCAGCCGATCCGGCTCAAGATGATCGCCGAGCGGCGCACCGGCCGGCTGCTCGGCGCCCAGGTCGTCGGCCGGGAGGCGGCGGCCAAGCGCGTCGACGCCCTCGCCATCTGCATCTGGAACGAGATGGGGGTTGACGAGATCCTGTCGCTCGACCTCTCCTACGCCCCGCCGTTCTCACCCGTCTGGGACCCGGTGCTCATCGCCGCGCGCAAGGCCTTCGAGGCCGTGGAGGCCGACGTCCGGCTGCTCTGACGACCCGGCCCGCCAGCGCCGCACGTCAGGGTGCGGCGCCGGCGGGCGGCGCGGTCAGGCGGGGTCGACGCGGTCGGCCTGCCGGCCGCGCTGGCCCTCGCTGGCCTCGAACTCCACTCGCTGGCCCTCGTCGAGGCTGCGGTAGCCGCCGCGGTCGGTGATCGCGGAGAAGTGCACGAACACGTCGGGCCCGCCGTCGTCGGCCTCGATGAAGCCGAAGCCCTTCTCCGCGTTGAACCACTTCACCGTGCCGCCACCCCGGCTCCCGCCCGAGGGGCGCCGGCCGGCACCGGCGCCGCCGCGCCCGGCGTCCCGGCCGCCGTCGCGGTACCCACCGGAGTCACGGTCCCGGTGGCTGCCGCCGTCGCGACCGGACCAGCTCCCGCCGTCGCGGTCGCGGTAGCCGCCGGTGTCGCGTTCCCGCGGGCCGGTGTCCCGGTACCCCCCGGCCCGGCCGCCGCCCTCGGCCGGCTCCACGTTGCCGGCCTGCGGCCCGCGCTGCCCCTGGGTGACGTCGAACTCGACCCGCTGGCCCTCGTCGAGGCTGCGGTAGCCGCCGCGGTCGGCGATCGCCGAGAAGTGCACGAACACGTCGGGCCCGTCGTCGTCGGGCTGGATGAACCCGAAGCCCTTGTCGTTGTCGAACCAGGTGACCGTGCCGGTGCTGCGCCCGCCGCGCGAGGGCCGGCCGCGGCCCCGGTCGTCGTCGCGCCCGCGGTCCCGCTCCCGACCGTACCCGGCGTCCTGGCGCCGAGGCGCGCCGCCGACCGGTCGCACCGAGTCCGCCTGCAGCCCGCGCTGCCCCTGGCTGGCCTCGAACTCCACCGTCTGGCCCTCGTCGAGGGTGCGGAACCCGCCCTCGTCGGCGATCGCGGAGAAGTGGACGAAGACGTCACTGCCCCCGTCGTCGGGTGCGATGAACCCGAACCCCTTCTCGGCGTTGAACCACTTCACCGTGCCCTGCGGCATCAACGTGCTCCTGCACTGCTCGTCACCGGCGGGCCCGTCCCACCGGCTCCTCCGGCCCCGCTCTCCCTCCGGGAGGCGCGGCCGCAGCCTCCAGCTTCCCTCACCCGCCGCGCGCGCGGGTGGGCACCCGGCGGGTGAGACGCTTCCGGACCCGGGGACGACGGCAAACCGCCCGGATCACCACCGGTCCTCCCGGCGCGCCGGGGCACCGCGGGCGTGTCCCGTTACTGCTCCCCGGACCCGGGGTAGGGGTGGCCACTCAGACGCAGGAACCGGCCGGTGGGAGCGACGATGACCAGCAGCAGTGACAACCACTTCGTGGCACAGGCGGTGCACGACCTGGGCTCGGCCCTGTGGCTCGGCGGGGCGGTGATGGGCATCGCCGGCGTCAACAAGTCCGGCCAGGACCTGTCCCAGGGCATCGACCGGATCAGGGTGGCGAGCTCGGCCTGGAGCCGCTTCCAGCCCGCCCAGTTCGGCGGCATCGCGGCCACCCTGCTCGCCGGGCTCCGGCTCACCCAGGTCGGCGGGCGCCGGATCGCGCTGCAGAAGGGCTTCGGGACGGTCGGCGCGCTCAAGGCCGGCATCGCCGTGGCAGGCGCGGGCGCCACCGCCTACGCCGCGTACAGCGGCGCCCAGATCGGCAAGCTGGCCGAGCAGGCGCAGCAGCGCGGGGAGACGGTGGAGGTCAAGGACGCCACTCTGCCCACGGCCGGCACGCCGGCGGAGATCGCGAAGTGGCAGAGCCGGCAGCGGGTGACGCAGTTCCTCGTCCCCGCGCTGGCCGGCGCGAACATCGTGTGCAACTCGTGGCTGGTGCAGTCCTACCGGGCCGGTGCGACGGCGAAGGGCGTCCTGCGGCGGCTGCTGCCGGACTGAGCGCCCTGGTGCACGATGGGCTGGTGGCCGGCACCGCGGGATACGTGGCACTCGGTGACTCCATCTCGATCGATGACTACTCCGGCGGTCCGGGGCGCGGTGGGGCCAGCCTGTTGTTCGCCAACCGGGACGAGGACTTCCCGGACTGGCGCGGGCGCGACCTGCGCAGCACCGCACCCGGGACGACGTTCACGCTGCTGGCCTCCGACGGCGCGACCACCCGCACGCTGCTGGAGGCGCAGCTGCCCCGGCTCGCGGCACTCCCGGCGCGGCCCGGGCTGGTCACGCTGACGATCGGCGGCAACGACCTGCTCGGCGCCTACGGGGACACCGCGGCGGCCCGGGAGGTGGTCGCCCGCGTCTCGGCCGCGCTCGACCGGGCGGTCCCCGCGATCGGCGCCGTCCTGGCCCCGGGTGGGCGGGTCGTCGTGGGGACGGTGTACGACCCCAGCGACGGCACCGGCGACGCGGGCCGGCTCGGCCTGCCGCCGTGGCCGGACGCCGTCGCGCTGATCGGCGAGCTCAACGAGGCCCTGCGCCGGGGCGCGGCCCGGCACGGCGCCGCGGTAGCCGAGATCGCCGAGCACTTCCGCGGCCACGGGTTGGCGGCCGGCGATCCGCGGCGGCACGAGGCCCGGCCGGAGCAGCGGGAGCTGTGGTTCTGCTCGCTCATCGAGCCCAACGCCTGGGGGGCGAGTGGCGTCCGCGCCGCCTTCTGGGCGGCGGTGCACGGCGGCTGACCGTGGATGTCACGGGAGCGACCTGGACCCGCCGGCGCCTGCTGGCCGCCGCCGGGGCGCTCGCCGGGGCGGGCCTCGTCGCCGGGTGCGGCGCGCGGCTGCCCGAGGC
>JALYNA010000532.1 GCA_030773455.1 Actinomycetota bacterium | reverse complement strand
GCCTGCAGGTTCTCGAGGGCCTGCCCCTGCCCGGCGAAGTCGCCGTTGCGCTGCGCGGTTTCCAGCGCCGCCAGGGCGTTGTTGATCGCCTCGACCGCCTGCTGCATCTCCGGCGTGCTCGGGGTGTCCGTCCCGCCGTCGGCCGGCGGGACCGGGGTCGCCGGAGCGTCCGGCTGGTCGGCCGGCTCGGAGGCGTCCTCGGTGAGGTCGTCGCTGTCGACGGCGGCCTCCCCTGCCCCGGCGCCGAACACCTGGTCCAGGGCCTCGGCGAGGGTGTCGGCGTACCCGACCCGGTCGCCGTAGTTGACCAGCACCTTCTGCAGCAGCGGGAAGGAGTTCTCCCCCGTGCCCTCGACGTACAGCGGCTCGACGTAGAGCAGGCCGTTGTCGCCGATCGGCAGGGTGAGCAGGTTGCCGAACACCGCTCGCGACTCGGCGCTGTTGAACAGCGTGAGGTCCGGTCGCACCTGGTTGTTGGTGATGAACGACTGCTGCACCTGCTGCGGACCGCGGAAGGGCGTGTTGCCCGGCAGGGTCAGCACCTGGATCTGCCCGTAGGTCTCCGGCGCGCTGGACGCCGACACGAACGCCGACAGGTTCTCCCGGCGGAACGCGTTGAGCGCGCTGGTCAGCTGGAAGCTCGCCTCTGGGTCACCCGGTCGCTGGGCCAGGATGTAGTACGGCGGCTGCGGCTCCTGGGTGTCCTGGGTCGGGTCGGCCGGGACCGCCCAGCGGTCGTTCTGGCTGTAGAAGTCGCCCGGGTCGCTGACGTGGTAGCGGGTCAGGATGTCCCGCTGCACCTTGAACAGGTCCTCCGGGTAGCGCATGTGGCCCTCCAGCTCCGCCGGCATCGCGTCGCGCGGCTCCACCAGACCCGGGAAGGCCTTCATGTAGGTCTGCAGGACCGGGTCCTGCTCGTCCCACTCGTAGAGCGTGACCGTGCCGTCGTAGGCGTCGACGGTGGCCTTCACCGAGTTGCGGATGTAGTTGAAGGTCTCGTTCGGCAGCGCCGTCGTCCCCGTGCCGGTCAGCGCGTCGGTGGCCGCCTCGCCCAACTCCATCTGCTCGGAGTAGGGGTAGGAGCCCGAGGTGGTGTAGCCGTCGAGGATCCACACGACGCGGCCGTCGATGACCGCCGGGTACGGGTCGCCGTCCACCGTGAGGAAGGGCGCGGCCTTCTCCACCCGGTCCATCGGGTCGCGGACGTACAGCACCTTGGAGGCCTCGTTGACGGCGCTGGAGAGCAGGAAGTTCCGCTCCCGGTAGAAGATCGCGAAGGTCAGCTGCCGGAAGAAGCTGCCGATCTGGACGCCGCCCTGGCCGCCGTAGGTGTTGTTGATCTGGCCCTCGCCGTCGCTGCCCTCGGGCAGGTCGAACTCGCGCGGCTCGGCACCCTCCGGCGCACCGACGACCGAGTAGTCCTGCATCAGCTCGCCGTAGTAGATGCGCGGCTGCTCGACATCGATGTTGCCGACCGTCGGCAGGTCCCGGGTGGTGAAGCGCGGCTCGCCACCCTCCTGGCCGGCGACGACCTCGTTGGCCGGCGCGGCCACGAACCCGTTGCCGTGGGTGTAGACGGTGTGCCGGTTGATCCAGGTGTCCTGGTTCTCGCTGAGCCCCTCGCTGTTGAGCTCGCGGACGGCCACCACGTAGTCCTGCGTCTCGCCGCCGATCCTGTAGCGGTCGATGTCGAGCTTCTCGGGGAAGCCGTAGACGTTGCGGATCTGCTGGCGCGCGGTGAACGTGGCCGACAGGACGTTGGGGTCCAGCAGCCGGGCGTTGGGGATCGTCTCGGTGTCGTTGCGCAGCTCGGCCAGGGCCGCGGCCGGGTCGACCTGCTCGCCGGTCTCCTGCTGGGCGTACTGGACGTACTCCACGTCGGTCAGGTCGTAGGCCTCCCGGGTCGACTCGATCGCGCGGGCGATGAAGTCGGCCTCGCGCTGGTCGGCGCTGGGGCGGACGACGAACTGCTGCACGATCGCCGGGTACGCCACGCCGATCACCAGGCTGGAGATGAGCAGCAGCACCAGCGCCGCGGCCGGCAGCCGGAAGTTGCGGACGACGACGTTGGCGAGGAACGCGACCGCGCAGACGGCCGCGGCGAAGACCAGGATCGTCTTGGCCGGCAGCAGCGCGTTGACGTCGGTGTAGCTGGCGCCGGTGAACAGCCCGCCGCGGTCCGAGTAGACCAGCGCGTAGCGGTCCAGCCAGTAGGCGACCGCCTTGAGCGCGACGAACAGCCCGAGCAGCACCGACAGCTGCACCATCGCCGCGCTGGTCAGCTTCTGCCCCGGGGTCTGCAGCCGCAGGCCGCCGAAGACGTAGTGGGTCAGCAGCGAGCCGATCAGCGCGAGGATCACGATCGCGAAGCCGAAGCTCAACAGCAGCCGGTAGAAGGGGTAGTCGAACACGAAGAAGGAGATGTCCAGGCCGAACTGCGGGTCGGTCCGGCCGAAGTCGGTGCTGTTGCGGAACTGCAGCCAGTTCTCCCAGCTGGCCTGCGCAGTGACCCCGGCGAACAGACCGAGGACGGCGGCGACCGAGGTCAGCACCAGGGTGCGGCGCGGCTCGAGCGACTGCCGGTAGCGCTCGAGGTTCTGCTGCTCCAGCGACATGGGACGGAACGTGGGGCGGAACCGGTAGGCGAGGTGGATCGCCAGCGCGGTGAGGCCGCCGGTGGCCACGCCGGCCACGGCGAACAGCAGGGCGCGGGTCTGCAGCTCGGTCCAGAAGACCTCGGTGAACCCGGTCTCGTCGAACCAGAGGTAGTCGACGTAGACGTTGGTGAGCGTCCCGATGGCCGTGAACAGGACCAGCAGGACGGCGATGGCCCCAATGACCACCTTCGCGCGCCGCGACAGGGCTGGCACGGACACGGGGGGCCGCATGGCCACGAGGGTCTCCTTCAGTCGCGGTCGTGACGGAGCGCCACGAACGGGAACGGCCACGGACGGGTGGCCGGGCGCCGGCTCGGGCCCCGGGCACCGATCCGGTCGCCCAGACCAACGCTCGGGCCCGTGCGGGGTTCCCCGCCCGCCCGCTCCGGCTGACAGCTTCCCCCACCAGGGGACGCCGGTGTCGCCGGGGCGGGCCTCAGCAGGGCTCCGGCGCCCGCCCGGCGCGGAAGTCCTCGAGCGCGGCCAGTGCCTCGTCGAGGTCGGACACCCGGGCGAGCGTGAGGCCCGGCTGCGAGGCGGCGAGGGCGTCGGCGCAGTTGTCGGCGGGGACGAGGAAGAGCTCGGCGCCGATCTCCGTGGCGGCGATCATCTTCAGCTGGACGCCGCCGATCGGGCCGACCTCGCCGGTGGCGGCGATCGTGCCGGTGCCGGCCACCGTGGCGCCGCCGGTCAGGTCGGCGTCCCCCACCAGGTCCAGGATGCCGAGGGTCAGCATCAACCCGGCCGAGGGGCCGCCCACGTCCTCGACGGTGATGTGGACGTCGAACGGCGCGACGGGCTGCTCACGGACGAGCACGCCGAGCAGCGAGCCCTCACGCACCGGGGCCTCCACCGGGCTGTCGGCGTCCTGGGCATCGGCGGCCGACCGCGTCGTGAGGATGGCGGTCCCGGGCGCCCCGAGGCGCGTGTACGCCACGCTCACCGTCGTCCCCCCGGGGATCGAGCGCAGGACGGCGTCCAGCGTGGCGAGGTCGGGGGTCGGCAAGCCGGCCACCTCCTCGATGGCGTCGCCCTCCTGCATCCGGCCCTCGGCCGGCGAGTCCTCCGAGAGCCCGCGTACGACGACCTTCACCGGATAGTCGAGCTCGGCCAGTGCTGCGGCCTCGGCCGCCTCCTCGGAGGTGAGGAAGGCCTGCCGGTTGGCGTCGCGGGTCTCCTGCTCGCTGCGTCCCGGCGGGTAGACGGTCTCCTGGGGCACGACGCTGACCTCGCTGTCGAACCAGCCCTGCACCGCCTCGGCCAGGCTGAGGCCGGCCCGGCTGACGCCGACGGTGGTGAGCGTCAGCTCCCCATCGGTCTCGTCGCGCTCGCGACCCTCGATGCTGATGATGGGCTCGCCGTCGACGTCCCCGAGCGTGTTGAAGGTCGGCCCCGGCACCTGCGCGACGTAGGGCACCGGTACCGCCGCCCCGACCACGCCGAACACCACCAGCAGCACGACACCGACGCTGAGGACGGCCATCCGACGGGTCACGACCGGCGAGCTTAGAAGAAGGACCCCCTGCCCCCCGCCGCTCGCAGGCTCGCGACGGGGCCCTGCAGGGGGCCGCCCGTTGCGCTCCCGGCGGACAGGGCGTCCGCGGGGGGGCGGCGCGTCTACCGTGGAGGCATGAGCGACGTCCCGTTCGGCTTCGGTGTCCCCGACCGCGACCCCGAGCGTCGCAACGAGCAGGGGTCCGGCGCCGGCAACGACCCCTTCGGATTCGGGGCGCTGTTCGGGGGCGGTCCCGCCGGCGGGGGGACGCCGGAGGAGCTGCTCGCGAAGATGCCGCTGTTCGCCGAACTGCAGAAGCTGATGACCTGGTCCGGCGGGCCGGTCAACTGGGACCTCGCCCGGCAGGGGGCGATCAGTGCACTGGCCGCCGGGTCGCAGCCGACCTCCGACGCCGAGCGGGCGGCCACCGCCGATGCGCTGCGCCTGGCCGACCTCTGGCTGGACCAGGTGACCGAGCTGCCCTCCGGCGTGGACCGGCCGCTGGCCTGGTCCCGCGTGGAGTGGGTGGAGCAGACGCTGCCTGCCTGGAGCACCCTCATCGACCCGCTCGCCGAGCGTGTCGTCGGGGCCATGACCAGCGCCCTGCCGGCCGAGGCCGCCGCGATGGCCGGCCCGCTCGCCGGGATCATGGGCCAGATGGGCGGCATGATGTTCGGCGCCCAGGTCGGCCAGGCCCTCGGCCGGCTCTCCGGCGAGGTCCTCACCAGCAGTGAGATCGGCATTCCGCTGGCCCCGGCCGGCGCCGGCGTCCTGCTGCCGCAGAACGTCGCCGAGTTCGCCGCCGGCCTCGACCGCCCCGCCGACGAAGTGCGGCTGTTTCTCGCCCTGCGCGAGGCCGCCTCCCAGCGGCTGTTCCTGCACGTGCCGTGGCTGCGCCAGCAGCTGCATGACGCCGTCCACGCCTACGCGCGCGGCATCCACGTCGACCGCGAGGCGATCGAGCGCGGCATCAACGAGGCGATGGGCTCGATGGGCGGGATCGACCCGACCAACCCCGAGGGCATCCAGGCGCTGCTGGGCAGCGGGCTGCTGGAGCCCGAGGAGACCCCCGAGCAGCAGGCGGCGCTGCGCCGGCTGGAGACGCTGCTGGCACTCGTCGAGGGCTGGGTGGACAGCGTCGTGGCCGCGGCCGCCGGCGACCGGCTGCCCGGGCACGGCGCGCTGGCCGAGACCATGCGCCGCCGCCGCGCCTCCGGGGGTCCGGCCGAGCAGACGTTCGCCACCCTGGTCGGCCTGCAACTGCGGCCCCGGCGGCTGCGCGACGCGGCCACCGTGTGGGCAGCGATGGCGCAGCGGTACGGCAACGCCGAGCGCGACCGGCTGTGGTCGCACCCCGACCTGCTGCCGACGTCGGACGACCTGGACGAGCCGTTGGACTTCGTCGCCCGCCAGAGTGCCGACGACGAGCTGCGCGCCCTGACCGCCGAGGATGCCGAGGAGAAGCCGGCCGACGAGGACGACACCAAGGACTGAGCCGAGGAGCGGGGCCCGGAGGTCCCCGACGAGGCGCTCGACAGGGCTCATCCCAAGCCGGGGACGGCTCCTGGCCGCGGTGCGGTCCGAGGACCGCGATGTCACTGCGGTGGCCCGGTCACGGGGGCCCGCAGGGTCCCCCGACCGGGACAGGGGCAGCGGCTCAACGGCGGCCGGGACGGCCATTGGCCGCGGTGTCGGCCGGTAGGCCGACGATGTGATCGCCTCAGTCCACCAGGTCGTCGTCGGCCGCGGGGTGCGTGCCCTGCGCGGCGCCGAGCTCGACGCCCTCGAGGAAGCCGCGCGCCCGCTCCGCCCGCGGGTAGCGCGCCACCAACGACCAGAAGCGGGCGTCGTGACCGGGCTCGACCAGGTGCGCCAGCTCGTGCACCAGCACGTAGTCGACGACGTAGTCGGGCATCGCGCGCAGCCGGCTGGACAGCCGGATGGTGCGGTCGGCCGGCGTGCAGGACCCCCACCGCCGGTTCTGGTTGTCCACCCACCGGACGCTGGCCGGCTGCGGCACCGCGTCGAGATGGGCCGCCGACAGCGCCCGCGCGCGGGTCATCAGCTCGTCGTCCCCACCGAGGGACCGGCGGCGCCGCTCCTCGCGGGTCTGCAGCTTGGCCACCATCTGCGCCACCCAGCGCCGCTCCTCGGCCGGGCTGAACGCCGCGGGGATGAGCACGACCGTGCGCCCGGACTCCCGGTAGGCGGTCACCGTCCGCCGCCGGCGGCTGCTGCGCCGCACCTCGACGTCCCCCTCGGGCAGCGTGCTGTCCGCCGCCCGCCTCGAGCCGTCGGCGGGGACGGCGCGGGAGCCCCGCAGGTCCTCGTCGACCGAGGGGACTGGGCGCTGCTGGGTGTCGGGAGGTGTTCCTGGCACGGGGAAACCGTAGCCACCGGGGCGGCGGCGCGCTCCGGCAGCCGCACGGTGGCGGGACGCATGTCGCACGGACGGTGGACATCAGCCCGCCCGGCTCGGGGACGGGCACCGTCCACAGGTGGCCATGACCGTTCCCGCAGGTGGGGCGGCGGGTCGCGCGCCTCCCGGCCAGGCTCTCGGGACGGCTGTCCCCCGGGCGCGCACAACGACACGCCGCCCGGTCCCCACGTGTTCCACAGGGCTGTCCACAGGCTGTGGGCAGTGGAGCAGGCCGGCGCCGCCGTCGCGCTGGCCCGCCGCTCACCCCGGGTAGCGTTCCGGGAGACGGCGCCCCAGGCGGGGACGCCGAGCGGACCGAGACGAGGAGGCACCGTGGCGGAGAGCTACAACGGCTACTGCGTGAAGTGCAAGGAGAAGCGCGACTTCGACGGCGAGGTCAAGGTCAGCGAGTCCGGCCGCCGCATGGCGCAGGGCACCTGCCCGGTCTGCGGCACCAAGATGAACCGGATCCTCGGCAAGGCCTGAGTAGGGCCCCCTGCCCCCGCCACTCCGCGAGCTCGCGGCGGGACCCTGCAGGGGGCCGCGGACGGCGGTGCCCGCCTGGCGGGCGCCGCCGTTCGTCGTCCGTGCCCCCCTCCCGCCCGGCCCTGTGGACGGACCGAGCGCACCGTGGCGGTGCGCTGGCACCCTGCGCGGGTGGCCGACACCGCGCACCCACTGCTCCCGCCGAGCGTCCCGCTGTTGCGCCTGGCCGGGGCGGGCGGCACCGAGGACGTGCAGGTCGGCGGCGCCGACTCCGCCGACGGGCTGCTGGTCTCCCCCGGTGCGACCGGGCTCACCGCCCTGCTGCGTGGCCTGGACGGCTGCCGCACGCAGCGCTCGGTCCTCGCCGAGGCAGCCCGCGACGGCCACGACCCGGCGGCGGTGACCGCCCTGCTCGACGGCCTGCGCTCCACCGGTCTGCTCGTCGACCTGGACCCCGCCGACCTGCTGGCCTCCGACTCCGGGCCGGCCGCCGTCGCGCGGACGCGGACCGAACTGCCCACTGCCACCGACCGGGCCACCGGGTCGCGCTGGCGCACCCGGCGGGCTGCGACGGTCGTCGTCGACGGTGCCACTCGGGTGGGCGTGCCCCTCGCCGCGATGCTGGCCGCGAGCGGCGTGGGCCGGGTGAGCGTCCGGGACGACGGGCTGACCGCTGCCGGCGACGCCGTCGTCGGCGGGCTCGGCGCCGACGACGAGGG